>DATJGT010000034.1:0-8049 GCA_035494695.1 Rhizomicrobium sp.
CCGAAACACTGATCCGCGCGGCCGGACTTGAGCCAACCGCGCGCGCCGAAGAGCTCTCCGTCGCGGATTTTTCCGCACTGGCGCGGGCGTACCGCAACGCGATTGAGGCGGCCTGAGCGGCATGCAACAGTAGTCCCAGAATGAATTAAAGGAGACTGCCATGCGTAGTCACGCCATCGTGGAGTTCGGAAGCCCGCTCAAGGAAATCGAGACGCCGACGCCAGAGCCGAAAAGGACTGAGGTCCTGCTCAGGATTCACAATGCCGGCGTGTGCCATTCCGATGTGCACATCCACGATGGCTATTTCGATCTCGGGGCCGGCAACAAGCTTCCCATGTCCGCGATCCAGCTGCCGCACACTTTGGGCCATGAGATCGAAGGCGAAGTTGTAGCGGTCGGGCCTGACGCCAGGGGCGTGAAGGTCGGCGAGCGCTACGCGGCATTCCCCTGGATCGGCTGCGGCAAATGCCCGGCGTGTTTGCGCAGCGAAGAGAACATCTGCGTCGGCGGCCCGCGCCAGCTTGGCTGCTCCAACGGATGTCCCGGCGGATACGCAACGCATGTGCTCGTGCCGGATCCCAAATACCTGATCGACTACGGCGACATCGATCCGGCGCTCGGCGCGGCATACATGTGCTCCGGCCTCACTGCCTACGCCGCCATGAAAAAGGTCGGCAAGCTCGCTCCCAACGATCAGGTGCTGGTGCTCGGCGTCGGCGGCGTGGGCATGATGGGCGTGCAATTCGCGAAGGCGCTGTTCGGCAAAGGGCCGCTCGCGGCCGATATCGATGATGAGAAGCTGGCGGCGGCGAAGAAGCACGGTGCGAGCGCAACCTACAATGCCAGGGAGGCGGAAGCAGCCAAGAAGCTGGTGGCAGACACCAATGGCGGCGCTTATGCGGTCGTCGATTTTGTGGGTTCGGAAAAAAGTTTTGCGTTTGCGACGCAAGCAGTGCGGCGCGGGGGCAAGGTGATCATCGTCGGGCTGTTCGGTGGCGCGATGAGCATGCCGCTGCCAATGTTTCCTTTCCGTGCAATCTCGATTGCAGGTTCTATGGTAGGCTCGCTGGACGATGCACGCGAGATGATGAAGCTCGTGCGCGAGGGCAAGGTCGATCCGATCCCTTACTCCAAACGGCCGCTCGCGGAGGCGAACAGGACGCTGGACGATCTGCGGGCGGGCAAGATCGTCGGCCGTGTGATCCTGACACCCTAGCCACCGATGCCGTCACCGCTTGCTCGCGCGCGCGAGGAAATCCTCGAGCCAGAACTGCCGATTATCGATCCGCATCATCATCTGTGGATCAGGCCCAAGGGCGCGCTGCCGCCGCCACCCTACCATCCCTTCGTTGCGGCGATTGCGAACGTCGACCGCTACCTGATCGACGAGCTCATCGCCGATATGACGAGCGGTCACAACGTGCGCGCAACGGTTTTTCTGGAGTGCCGGCAAATGTACCGCGCCGACGGCCCCGAGGCGCTCCGCTGCGTCGGCGAAACGGAGTTCGTCAACGGGCAGGCGGCGATCAGCGCCAGCGGATTGTTCGGCGAGCTGCGCGCGTGCGCCGGCATCGTGGGCCATGCGGACCTGCGGATCGGCGTGGCCGTCGAAGACGTGTTGCGCTCGCACATTGCCGCAGGGCATGGGCGGTTTCGCGGCATTCGCCACAGTGCGTCTTACGATAGCGATGCTGGCGTGCTTGGACCTTTGTCGATCGGCGGGCGACCGGGACTCTATCGCGATCCCAACTTCCGCGAGGGATTTGCCGTGTTGCAGCGCCTTGGGCTCTCGTTCGACGCCTGGCTGCTCGAGCCGCAATTGCCGGACCTTGTCGACCTCGCACGTGCTTTTCCCGAAACGACCATCGTCCTCGATCATGTGGGCACGCCCCTGGGAATCGCGGGCTATCACGGCAAGCGCGAGGAGCGATTTTCCATTTGGCGCGAAAACATCCGCGCGCTTGCGCAATGCCCCAAAATATTCGTGAAGCTGGGTGGGCTTGCAATGTGCTTTCCGGGATTTCCATCGTTCCTGTGCGATCCGCCGGCCTCCTCGGAACAGCTCGCGGCGGAATGGAAGCCTTATATCGAAACTTGCATGGAAGCATTCGGGGCAAAGCGCTGCATGTTCGAGAGCAATTTCCCCGTCGACATCGGCGCCTGCGATTACGCCACACTGTGGAACGCGTTCAAGCGGCTCGTCATGGGTTGTTCAGCCGATGAAAAAGCCGCCCTTTTCAGCGGCACGGCCAGGCAGGTCTATCGGCTGGACGTTCACTGAAGCGTCAAGTTCGCGACGAATTCTCCGACCCCGATGAGGCGTGTGCGGCGAGCGCGCTCTGCTTCGAGAATGGAAACGACCTTGGAATGGGCGCGGGCCAGATCGTCGTTGACGATCACATAATCGTATTCCGGCCAATGGCTGATCTCGCTCGCCGCCTTGGCCATGCGCCTCGTCACGACGGCGTCCGAATCCTGTGCCCTCTCCCGCAGTCGCCGCTCCAATTCCTCGTGCGAGGGGGGCAGCACGAAGATGCTGACCAAATCTTCCCGCGCGCGCTCCTTCAGCTGCTGCGTTCCCTGCCAATCGATATCGAACAACACGTCCCGGCCCTGCGCCAGCGCATCCATGACCGGCTTTTTCGGCGTGCCGTACTGGTGATCGAAAACGATCGCATGCTCGAAGAAATCGCCGTTCCCGACCATGCATTCGAACGCGTCCGCCTCAACAAAGAAATAATCGCGACCTTCGATCTCATTCGGCCGCTTCGGACGTGTCGTCGCGGACACGCTCATCACGATGTTGGAATCGGATTCGAGCAGGCGGCGCGCGAGTGTGGTCTTGCCCGCGCCGGAGGGAGACGACAGCACCAGCATCAGGCCCCTTCTACGGATTTCGCTCATGCGCCCCTATTCGACATTCTGCGCCTGCTCCCGGAATTGGTCGATCGCGTGCTTCAGCGCAAGTCCTGTCCGCGTCAGCTGGATATCCGCGGATTTGGAGCAGAGCGTGTTTGCTTCGCGATTGAATTCCTGCGCCAGAAAGTCGAGCTTGCGCCCGATCGCATCGCCTGAATCCAGCAGTGCGCGCGCTTCATGCACGTGCGAGTGCAAGCGATCGAGTTCCTCACGGACATCTGCGCGGGACGCAAGAAGTGCCACCTCCTGCGCTAGCCGCTCTTCTGCGAACTGCACATTGCCAAGCAGTTCCTTCATCTGGACAACAAGGCGCTCGCGCAACGCGGCAGGCTGCGCCGCGGCCAGCTGTGACGCATGGCTCGTCAACTCATCGATCTGGTCGATCATTCCTCGCAATAAAGCAGCCAGCTTTGCGCCCTCCGTACGCCGCGCGCGGCGGAGCGAATCGAGGGCGACCGCAAGACTTTCCAGGATTGCCGCATCGCGTGCCGCGCGGGTGGCGGCATCCGAGGCCGTCGCGTCATCCTGAACGATCACGCCTTTGAGCGCGAGAATTCCGTCAGCCCGGGCAGGCGCGAGTCCTGTTTCGTCTGCGATCTGCTTCGCAAGGCGAACAGCGGCGGAAAGCGCCTCCGGATCGACACGCAGCCCGCGCGCACCCTCTTGCGGCTCGAGAGTCAGCGCCGCGTGCAAATTGCCGCGCCGAAAGCGCTCCGCCGCCAAGATCCGCGCAGCGGGCTCGAGACTGTCGAAGCCCGGCGGTGTGCGCAGACGAATGTCGAGCCCGCGCCCGTTGACGCTCTTCACTTCCCAGCGCCAGCGCATCGAATCGCGCGCGCCATGCGCCTCCGCGAAGCCGGTCATGCTGATAAGCGACATTCGGCGACTCCCTTGCCCAGTCCAAACTTAGCGCGGCACCGGGCGAATCAGAAGCGAGATCAAAAATGCCTGCGGCGCCGTGCGTGACCGCGAGTCGTACGTCGTACCGAAGTTGCCGGGGCTGGCCCACTCGGGGTCGCAGTCAAATCCGGATCGCTTGTCGTTCGCAGTGCGGGCGATGACGGTGAATCGAGCGATGGTGCAGGGGCGGCCGGCCTCATGTCTTGCTCGATCCGCCGCCACTTCGCGACATTCTTCTGATGTTCCACGATGGAGGATGTGAAGACGTGCCCGCCACTTCCATTGGCCACGAAATAGAGGTCCTTTGAATTCTCCGGTTGTAGCACAGCAGCAATCGATTCCTTGCCGGGATTGCAGATCGGCGTGGGGGGGAGACCCGCAATAATGTAGGTGTTGTATGCCGTTGCCTGCTGCACCTCGCTCGCGCGAATGGCCCGCCCGAGCGGGTACCCTTTCGTGATTCCGTAGATGATCGTCGGATCGGATTGAAGCTTCATGCCCTGACGCAGGCGATTGACGAAAACCGCGGCGATATGCTTCCGCTCTTCCGGAATCGCCGTTTCCTTCTCAATGATGGAGGCAAGCGTGACCGCTTCTTTCGGCGATGCGAGCGGAAGACCGGGCGCACGCCGTGTCCATAACTCAGCGAGAAAATGCCGTTGGGCCTTGACCATACGCACCAGGATTTCGCCGCGTGTCATGCCGCGCGTGAAAAAATACGTCTCTGGCAGAAGTGAGCCTTCCGCCGGTTCTGGTCCTGCGTTGCCGGCCAGCGCTGGATCTTTTCGCACAAGTTCATAGATCATACGGCTGGTGAGACCCTCCGCCGCCGTGATCTTGTGTTGGATGGATTTACCGGCGATCAGGATTCCCATCACGTCAGCCATGCTCGCGCCGGACGGAATGGCGTATTCACCGGCCTTGAGATCGGGCACCTTGCCGCGAGCCGTGACGCCAATTCGAAACAGAGCTGCGTTTCGAACGACACCGGCACCCTGAAGCTGTGCGGCAATCGCGGCGGACCGTTCACCCGGCTTGATCCAAACCACGGTTCCGCGGCCGCTTCGGGCCGGCGGCCCCGGCGCGAAGAAGCTCCACTGTTCGGCATAAAAGACAGCCGCTCCGAAAATTACCAGTAGAAGGATCAGAATGAATAAGCGGCGCATTCAGCGGTCTCAGGCTGATAGGGAACGACAGACTAGCGGCTCTATTGTGGCGCCTACTGCACAGCCGTGAAGATCAGCGAGGCATTGGTGCCGCCGAAGCCGAAGGAATTCGACAAGGCGGCCTTGACCTCGCGCTTTTTCGCTTTGTGCGGCACGAGATCGATTTCCGTCTCTACCGACGGATTGTCCAGATTGAGCGTTGGCGGCACGATCTGATCGCGGATCGCGAGCACCGAAAATATCGCCTCCACCGCGCCGGCCGCGCCAAGCAGGTGGCCGATCGAGGATTTCGTCGAAGACATCGACATTTTCGCGGTCGCGTTTCCGAACAGCCGCTCGACCGCGCGCAGTTCGATTTCGTCTCCCAGCGGTGTCGATGTGCCGTGCGCGTTTACATAATCGATATCGGAAGCGGACATGTCGGCACGCTTCAGCGCCATTTTCATTGCACGGAATCCGCCATCGCCGTCTTCTGCAGGGGCCGTGATATGATGGGCATCGCCGGACAAGCCATAGCCCTTGATCTCCGCATAAATCTTCGCGCCGCGGGCTTTGGCGTGCTCATATTCTTCGAGCATCAGTGCGCCGGCACCCTCGCCCATTACGAACCCATCGCGGTCGCGATCGTAGGGCCGCGACGCTTTATCCGGCGCATCGTTGAAGTTGGTGGAAAGAGCGCGGCAGGCGTTGAATCCCACGATGCCGATGCGGCAGACCGCAGCCTCCGTCCCACCAGCCAACATCACATCAGCATCGCCAAGCGCGATCAGCCGCGCTGCATCACCAATCGCATGTGCGCCGGTTGCACATGCGGTGACAACTGCGTGGTTCGGACCTTTGTAGCCGAACCGGATCGAGGCATACCCCGAGACCAGGTTTATGAGCCGGCCAGTGATGAAGAACGGAGAGACACGCCGTGGTCCGTTTCTCTCCAGGATCAGGGCGGCCTCCGCTATTCCGTTCAGCCCCCCAATGCCGGAGCCTATGAGCACGCCCGTGGCATCGTAATCTTCTTCGGTTTCAGGCTTCCAGCCGGAATCTTCGACTGCCTGCTGGGCGGCGGCGAGCCCGAGGGTGATAAAGTTATCGACCCGGCGCTGTTCGCGTGGGTCGAGCCACTGATCGGCATTGAAGGTACCATCGGTGCCGTCGCCGACGGGAACCGTTCCCGCGATTTTCGTCGCGAGGTCATCAATGTTAAAGGCGGTGATGCGCGTGATACCGGACTGCCCTGCGAGAAGCCGGGACCAGCTTTCCTCAACCCCGCACGCCAATGGCGACACGAGGCCAAGGCCGGTAATCACAACTCTTCGCATGGAGGAGGCGTTGGCCCCGGGCATCAAGCAGCTTGCGTTTTGTCGATGTACTTTACTGCATCGCCGACGGTCACAATGGATTCGGCTGCGTCATCGGGAATTTCAATGCCGAATTCTTCCTCGAACGCCATGACCAGTTCGACGGTGTCAAGGCTGTCCGCGCCCAGATCTTCGATAAAAGAGGCGTTCTCGGTGACCTTGTCGGCATCCACATTCAGGTGCTCGACGACGATCTTCTTCACGCGCTCGGCAGTATCGCTCATTGGTGTTTAAAACCTCTCCTTGTTTTCTTGCCGCGATTTGGGCGCGCGGCTGACCCTTCCCGCTCCGGCGGCCAAGGGCTCAACTGTTCGTAACATAAACCCCCCGGACCCGCCACAGCGGACTAACTCATTGTAATTCCTGCTAAATCATGGCCATTCCGCCATTGACGTGCAGTGTCTGGCCGGTGATGTAAGCGGCCTCGTCACTCGAAAGATAAACGGCCGCCGAGGCGATATCAGCTGCCTCGCCCATCCGCCCGGCCGGTATCCTGGCCAGAAGGGCTGACTTCTGATCGGCAGTCAGCACGTTCGTCATGGGCGTTACGACAAAACCCGGAGCGATGCAATTGACAGTGATGTTGCGGCTTGCGACTTCTGCCGCGAGCGCCTTGCTCATTCCGATCAGACCAGCCTTTGCCGCGGCGTAGTTGCCCTGGCCCGGATTGCCGGTGACGCCGACGACCGAGGTGATCGAGACAATCCGGCCCCAGCGCTTCTTCATCATTCCGCGCAACACCCCGCGGCAGAGGCCGAAGGCGGCGGTGAGATCAATCGCAATAACCTGATCCCATTCCTCATCCTTCATACGCATGAGCAGGTTGTCGCGTGTAACGCCAGCGTTGTTCACGAGAATGTCGATGGAGGCGCCGGCCGCCGACTCAGCTGCCTTCGGCAAAGCTTCAACCGAACTGCTGTCAGCCAGATTGCATACGGCAACATGCGTCCGCTCGCGCATCTCAGATTTCAGTGCTTCCAGAAGTTCCGTGCGCGTCCCCGAGATCACAACGGTTGCGCCTTGCGAGTGTAATGCCTTTGCGATGGCACCGCCAATTCCGCCGGAAGCACCAGTCACCAGAGCCACTTTGCCCGAAAGATCGAACATCATAACGTCCTCGCAAATGCTTCGAGATCGGCAGGCGTGTCGATGGCAATGGTCTCCAGGTCGCGGTCGATTCGTTTCACCATACCCGTGAGCACGCGACTGCCGCCGCACTCCACGGTTGTGCCGACACCCAGATGTCGAAACATGCCCACGCTGTCGCGCCAGCGAACGCGCCCGGTCACCTGTTCCACAAGCAGCCTGCGGATCGTCTCCGGCTCGCTTACTTCGCTGGCGGTGACATTGGCAACGAGCGGTGCCGCCGGCGGACGAATGGTCACTTCGGACAGCGCCTCGCGCATTTCTTCCGCCGCCGGTTGCATCAGCGGAGAATGAAAAGGGGCGCTGACGGAAAGGAGGATGGCACGCTTGGCACCCCTTGATTTCGCGATGTCTCCCGCCCGCTCGACCGCCGCTTTCGTTCCGGAAATGACGACTTGTCCGGGCGCGTTGTCGTTCGCAACGACACAGACTGGATTCTTTTCCGCCTCCGCTGCGCTCTCGACCGCTTCCTTCGCCGCCGCCTCCGCGATTTCAAGCTCGGCTCCCAGCAGCGCGCTCATGGCACCCTGGCCGACCGGCACGGCGTCCTGCATGGCGCGCCC
>DATJGT010000035.1:0-22811 GCA_035494695.1 Rhizomicrobium sp.
GGGGGAGAGGGAGATTCATTTGTGCGTGCCGCCTGCGCCAGGGGCGGAGAAATAGCGGAAGAAATCGCTGTTGGGCGAAGTGACAAGCGTCGTCGTGTTGCCGGGGAACGCATCCTCGTAGGCCTGCATCGAACGATAGAAGGCGAAGAAATCCGGATCCTGGCCGAAGGCATCAGCGAGAGTCTTCGTCTTCTCCGCATCGCCCTCGCCCCGCAGGATCGAGGATTCGCGCGTGGCTTCCGCCAACAGCACCGTCACCTCGCGCTCGGCGCGCGCCTTGATGCGCTGGGAAATCTCCGAGCCCTCGGCGCGATATTCGTTGGCCTCGCGCGCACGCTCCTGCTTCATGCGGTTGTAGATCGCCTGGCTGTTCTCCGCCGGAAGATCGGCGTGGCGGATACGCACATCGACAACCTTGATGCCGAAATTGCGCGCCTCCTGATTCATGTTGTCGCGAATGTCACGCATCAGCTCGCCGCGGCGGGCGGAAAGCACGGCGGCGAAATTCTGCGAGCCCAGCACCCGGCGCACATTCGAGCTCAAAATCGGCGTCAGCCGCAGCTGCGCGGTCTCGAGATCGTAAAGCGACTGATAGAAGCGCAGCGGATCGAGAATGCGCCAGCGGGCGAACGCATCCACCACCAGGCGCTTCTTGTCCTGCGCGATCACCTCTTCCGATGGGGCTTCGAGATTGAGCAGCCGCTTGTCGATGAACACCACGCTCTGCACCCAGGGAACCTTGGTGTGCAGGCCCGGCTCGGTGACGATTTCGCGCGGCGCATTGAACTGCAGAAGAAGCGCCTGTTCCGTCTGGTGAACAGTGTAGAAGCAGGACAGCGCAAACAGGAGGATGATGATTGCGACGATGCCGCCGGCGAGGAGCATGACCCGGTTCATTGCCCGCTCCCGTCCGCGTTCGATACGCTCGGCACGGCCGCCGAGGGCGCGGTCACCGTCACATTTTCCGGCGCGCTTTTGCCGAGAGCCTGCGGCGGCAGGTACGGGATGATATTCTTCGCCGCATTCTCATCCACGATCACCTTGCTCATCGGCGCGAGCAGCCGCGACATGGTTTCAAGATACATGCGCTTGCGGGTCACATCCGGCGCCTTCCGGTACTCGTCATAGACGGACACGAAGCGCTTGGCCTCACCGCTTGCCTCCGCGATCACCTGCTGTTTGTAGGCCTGCGCCTCCTGCACGATGCGGGCGGCCTGGCCGCGCGCTTCCGGGATGATCTTGTTGGCGTAAGCTTCGGCCTCATTACGCAGGCGCTCCTGATCGGCGCGCGCCGCCTGCACATCGCGGTAGGCGGAAATCACTTCCAGCGGCGGATCGACCTTCTGCATCTGCACCCGGGTGACGGTCACGCCTGCGCCGTACTCGTCCAGCGTCTTCTGCATCAGATTGCGAACCTGAATTTGCACCGGCTCGCGGTCCTGGGTGAGGATGCGCTCGATCTGGTTCTGGCCCACCACCTCGCGCATGGCGCTTTCGGCGACCGCCTTGATCACGGCGTCGGGGTTGTCTTGTGGATTCTCCACATTGAAGAGGAAGGCGCCGGCGTCCTTGATCACCCAATAGACCGTGAAGTTCACATCGACGATGTTTTCGTCGCCCGTGAGCATCAGGCTTTCTTCGGGAAGATCTTCCGTATTGGTTTGCCCGTTGGTATCGGTCACCTGGCCGTAGCCGATGTTGATCTGATTTTCGCGCGTGACTTCCGGCGTTTCCACCGTCTCGATCGGCCATGGCAGATGGTAATTGAGGCCGGGTGCCGTGCGTGCGACATACTTGCCGAACCGCAGGACAATCCCCTGTTCGCGCGCGCCGACGAAATAAAACCCAGAGAACAGCCACACGACGACAATACCGAGAAGAAGAATGAGCAGGCTTCCGGTCGTGAAGCCGCCGGGCAGGATTCCGCGCAGGCGCTCTTGGCTGCGGCGGAGCAGCTCCTCGAGATCGGGCGGACGATTGCCGCCGCCTCCACCCTGCGGCGGACGGCCCCACGGCCCGCGCGTGGGTCCGTTACCGCCCGTCTGATTTGTCCACGGCATCGATGCCCGTCTTGATGAGGAAAGGCGCGCCCCAGCGCTTCCTTGGTTTCGTCGGTCCGGATCGTTATATGGTTGTATCTCCCGCCGTGCAATGAACGCGGCACGCATGGCGCGCAAGCGCCTGCGACGGAATGGATTCGTATGGCAGCAGAACGGGAAGACGTGCTGAAGGCGCTGGGCTCGGTGATCGATCCGGCGACGGGGAAAAGCGTCGTCGAATCCGGCATGGTGCAGGGTCTGGTGTTGCGCGACGGGAATATCGGGTTCGCCATTGAGGTCGCGCCGGAACGGGGACGATCCGCAGAGCCCTTGCGCAAAGCCTGCGAAGAAGCAGTCGCCAGAGTCCCGGGCGTGCTGTCGGTAACCGCCGTCCTCACGGCACACCAGCAGACGCGACAACCATCTGCGCCGCCGCACACCGGACAGGCGCCGCACCGCGCAACGGGCATTCCCGGCGTCGAATCGGTCATTGCCGTCGCGAGCGGCAAAGGCGGCGTCGGGAAATCAACCGTTGCGGTAAATCTCGCGCTTGGGCTTTCCAAACTGGGCATGCGCGTCGGCTTGCTGGACGCGGACATCTACGGCCCCTCGGTCCCGCGCCTCCTCGCCATCAGCCGCAAGCCGGAGAGCGATGGCAGCAAGCTTTATCCCATCGAGAAGTTCGGCCTCAAAACGATGTCGATCGGATTTCTCGTCGGGGAAGATGCGCCGCTGGTGTGGCGTGGGCCCATGGTGCAGAGCGCGTTGACCCAGATGATGAACGATGTCGCATGGGCGCCGCTCGATGTCCTGGTGCTGGACATGCCGCCGGGCACCGGTGACGCGCAGCTCACGATCGCGCAGCGCGTGCCGCTGAAAGGCGCGGTGATCGTGTCCACGCCGCAGGACATTGCACTCATCGACGCGCGCAAGGGGCTTGCGATGTTTCGCAAGACCGAAGTGCCCGTGCTCGGCATCGTCGAGAACATGAGCGTGTTCGTCTGCCCGCATTGCGGCGAGGCTTCGCACATTTTCGGGCATGGTGGCGCGCGCACCACGGCGGAGGAGCTGAAGGCGCCGTTCCTCGGAGAAATCCCGCTTGTCCCGTCCATCCGTGAGACTTCGGACGCGGGCACGCCAATTGTCGCGCTCAAGCCGCAGAGCAAAGAGGCGCAGGCGTTCCTTGCACTGGCGACGAAAGTCGCGCAACAACTTGCGTCGCCGCAGCGCGCGGCGCCGAGGATTGTGATCGAGTAGGATTGTCGGAATCGGCATGGCCACGCCCAAGCCCCAGATTCGCACTGCGTTCGCGACGCCGATTTGTGTTCACTATCTCCCGGTCGCTCCGGAGGTGAACGCGGAGTTGCGGCCGCTCATTCTCGATAAAATGCAGGCAGCCGGCGACGCGGCTGCAACCCGGCAGGGCTGGCGTTCGGAATATGATTTCGTGGATTGGGGCGGCAGCGGGGCGCAAACGCTATTTCGCATGCTGCGGGAACTGTCCGACAGCATGACCGCGACGCGCACGGGAGGACGCGTGACGCTCGAATGGGTGATTGCGGCGGCGGCGGCCGTGCGGCAAACGGGAGATCAGGTCGAAACGGTGGCACAGGCGCGCGCCTTTTGGTCGGGCATCTACTTTGTCGACGACGGTTACGGCAAAGCCGATGGCGAGACGTTCGGCGGTGAGTGCGAGTTTCTCGATCCCCGCGGGGATTTGCCGGCCAGCCTTGCGCCGCAATTGGCGTTCCGTATCCCGGGCGGAACGACGGCTGGTACGAGCGAAGTCATTCGCCCCAAGACCGGTATGATTCTTCTTCATCCCGGATGGCTCGCGCGTGGAGAGCGGCGCTTTGATGGACAGGGGCCGCGGGTGACGGTCGAGTTCGAATTGACGCGGCCTTGAGCGCCGCTATTTTCCCGTCTGCAACGACACTTTCCACTCGCGCTGGCCGTCATTCACGGTCCACTTGTCGCCGACCTTGTGCGCCGCCAAGGGAATGCAGACAGGTTGCGCCTGGTTTGGTGCAGGCTCCGTAACCGTGAAGCAAAGCTGACCGGTTGCCGTACTCCAGCGGCCCTGTACGGATGTGCCCTGCGGACTTGTTCCCACAAACGTGCCATCGCGCGACAGACTTGCGCGCGCGCTCTTTTCGCCCGCGGTGGTTCCGATGAGCGTATTGCCATAATAGTTGGACAGCGGATCGGCATAGATGCCGGCGCCGGCTGCTGCAAGCAAGACGAGTACAGGACCGACCGAATTCAACCGCGCCTCCGGATGCATGGCTGTATTGGAAACGCGGCGTCACGCATTATAGTTCAGGCGCAGGCCTGCTTTCGGCCAATCCATCGCGATCAATTTTCCCGTGCCGGACGCGCTAATGTAAGCAGTTTTCATATTCTTTCCGCCCCAGCAGATGTTGGTGACCAGCGGATCGGGAATGGGCGTGTGCCGGAAGCGTTTCGTGCCCGGCCAGAACGTCGTGATTCCGCCCGCCAGAATCGTCGCAACACAAACCCCGCCGTCCGCCTGCACGCCAAGCGAATCGAAATAGGCGATGCCGGGAAAATTGTTGACGAACACGCCTGGCGTGAAGCCTTCCACTTTGGCGGGCTTGCCGGGTTTCGCGAGCGGTAGAGACCACAGCCGCGCCGTGAACGTCTCGGCGTAGTACACGGTGTTGCCGTCCGGCGAAAGTCCGACGCCGTTCGGCGAAATCAGCTCGCGCAGAACTCGCGTGATCTTCGATCCGTCCGCCTTCGCATAATAGAGTGCGCCGTGCGTGCGATGCTGATGGGTAGTCGAGCCGTGGTCGGTGAACCAGAATCCGCCGATGGTGTCGAACACGATGTCGTTTGGCGCGATCAGCCGTTCGCCCTCGCAGCTGTCGTAAACGACTTCGACTTTGCCGCTCCCGATATCCACCCGCTCGATGCGGCCGCCTGCATGCGTCGGCGGCGCATGCCCGGGAATCAGGAGCCCTTGTCGCTTGGTGAATTCGAAATTTCCGCCGTTATTGCAAACGTAAAGCGCACTATCAGGCCCCATAGCGAGCCCGTTGGGGCCGCCGCCCGGCTTTGCCACCGTTTGCGTTTTACCGTCCGGTTTCACGCGCGTCATTTTTCCGGCCGCAATTTCGACGACGATTACCGATCCGTCGTCCATCGCCACCGGTCCCTCCGGAAATTTTAAACCTGTCGCGATTTCGCGAATGGTCATGGACGTTCCCTGGAATAGCTTTACAGCCGGACGCTAACCCAGACTCGCCAGGGGGCAAAGATCAGACCCCGACTAGCGCCGCTCAAGGGTGACGAAGCTGAATCCAGGGCCGCCGGTTTTGGAAGATGGGTGATCTTCCCGGGAAGTCTCTTTCCACTCCAGCGCGTTGAAAGCAGGTATAAAAACATCTCCGTCGAACGTTTCATGAACCTCCGTCAGATAGACGCGATCGGCGCGCGGAAGTGCGGCCTTGTAGATATCGGCGCCGCCTATGATTGCAATTTCTTTCGGCGAATCTCCCTCCGCCAAAGAGATTGCGTCATCCAGCGAATGCGCAAAAACAGCACCATCGGCATGCAATGCGCTGTCGCGCGTCACCACGATGTTCTTGCGTCCCGGCAAAGGCTTCTTCGGCAGGCTATCCCACGTCTTCCGGCCCATGATGCAGGGCTTGCCCATCGTCACGGCTTTGAAGTGCTGCATGTCTGCCGAGATATGCCAGGGGATCTTCCCGTGCTGCCCGATTGCGCCGTTATCGGCCATGGCAATTACCAGAGACAGCGTCGCACTCATGAATTCGCCAACCTCTGAAGGGCGTCACCTGCAACGCGAAACACGGTCCAATTGTCCATCGCCTGCGCGCCAAGCGACTTGTAGAATGCGATCGACGGCTCGTTCCAATCCAGCACCCACCATTCGAAACGGCCGCAGCCCTCCTGCATGGCGCGTTTCGCGAGATGCACAAGCAGCGCCTTGCCGACTCCATGACCCCGAAATTGCGGCAGCACGTACAAGTCCTCGAGATAAATCCCGTGTTTCGCGAGGAAGGTCGAGAAATTGTAGAACCAGATTGCGAATCCTGCGGGCTCGCCCTCGAGTTCCGCGATGTCGCAGAATACGCGCGGATGGGGGCCGAACAGCGCTGCCCCAAGCGAATGCGCGGTTGCCTCGACCTCATCCAGAAGCCTTTCGTAATCCGCCAGCGCGCGAACAAACGATAGAATCAGCGCTTCATCGCCCGCTGTTGCAGGACGAATCGCAATTCTTTCAAGGGGTTCGGTGCCCAAGCTGGCGAACTCCGTCTCCATTCCGGATTACCGAATTGTTCATGGATTCGTAACGGTGCCGGAACCGTGCTTCAATTCCCCTGTTTAACTGCTCGGGGGAAGGAGATTTGCATGAAAAGGATTTGGATTGGAATTCTGGTACTGGCGCTCAGCGCGACGTCGCCGGCGCTTGCAGAAAAGCACCCGCAAGGCGCACCACATCCCGGCGGCGGCGCGCCGCGCATGGGCGGTGGAATGCCGCGCGCGAGCGCGCCTGCACGTGTCAATACGATGCGCGCTCACCCGATGGTCCGGGCGCGAGCGCCGGCGATTCGGGAGCGCGCGAGGATCGGTGTTCGAGAGCGCTCCGGTTTTGCGGCGCATCGCCCGGTGGCCGTTTCCCGACATCGGGTAGGCCGGGAAGTTATCGTGCGGCACGCCTCCCCAAGGTTCGCCCGGTTCCATCGCGTGACCCGGGCGCCGCGGCGGTTCCACATCGGGGTTTATCACCGGCCGCATGGCTGGTTCAGCCATCGCTGGCGGCTCGGCGAGCGTCTGCCGCGCGCCTGGTTCGCACGCAGCTACTGGATTCCGAATTGGGGGATCTATGGTCTCTGGGCACCTTATGATGGCCTGGTCTGGGTACGTGTCGGGCCCGATGCCTTCCTGATCGACCCGTACACCGGCGAAGTGGTCTCGATCGAATACGGCGTCTTCTTCTGGTAATCGGAATACTACTGCGGAGGACAGGGATCAGAAATTCTGATCCCTGTTTTCTGAATCATATCGCCACTTCCGCCTTGATATGCGGGTGGGCTTGGTAATTTTCCAGTTTGAAGTCTTCGTATGTGAACGCGAAGATATCCTTCACCTCCGGATTGATGCGCATGGCCGGAAGCGGATACGGCTTGCGTGAGAGCTGTTCGCGCGCCTGATCGAGGTGATTGAGATAGAGGTGTGCGTCACCGAAAGTGTGCACGAATTCGCCGGGCTCCAGGCCGGTTACCTGAGCCATCAACATCGTAAGCAGCGCGTAGGACGCAATGTTGAACGGCACGCCGAGGAAAATATCGGCTGACCGTTGATAGAGTTGACAGCTCAATCGCCCATCCGCGACATAGAACTGGAATAAGCAGTGGCAGGGCGGCAGCGCCATCTTCGGCACGTCGGCAGGATTCCACGCGGTGACAATCAATCGACGGGAATCCGGATTACGCCTGATGTCCGCGATGACATTCGCGATCTGATCGATCGTGCCGCCGTCGGGATTGGGCCATGCGCGCCACTGGTATCCATACACCGGTCCCAGCTCGCCGTTCTTGTCCGCCCATTCGTTCCAGATGCCGACGCCGTGCTCCTGGAGCCAACGCACATTGGTGTCGCCGCGCAGAAACCACAGCAGCTCGTAGATGATTGCCTTCGTGAACAGCTTCTTGGTCGTGAGCAGCGGAAAGCCTTCGGCCAGGTCGAATCGCATCTGATGGCCAAAGATCGAAAGTGTGCCGGTTCCGGTCCGGTCGCGTTTCTCCACGCCCGTTCTGAGCACCCGCTCCATCAAATCCAAATACTGACGCATGCTCACACGATAATGCGATTCTCTGCCGGTTTCAGCGGCAAGAGATCAGAAACGCGGGGAGAACTCGGCTCGTTCTGCCCAGCGGGGCGCACAATCAGACAGGCGCGAACGGGCCTAAGCCAGATATGTCGTCGCCAGCAGCGCCAGCCCTACGACCGCAAATCCCCCAGACGTGTACCAGAGCCAGCGGCGCCGCGTGATGATCGCGACCGTGCACATCGCGATCCCGATTTCGAAGAGCGTAGCTGCACCGGCCAGCCAATGGTGGCGATCTTCATGAGCGGCGGCGGCGCCCAAGAGTGTTTCGCGCTCCCGCTCCTTGGCTTGTGCCTGCTGTTTAAGCGTTTTCTGGGTCTCGGCATACGCTTTTGCGTTTTTGCGGTAATCCGCAGCGCTCCTTCCGCCGGCATCCGCGGCGATGGTGTACATATGCTTCTTGAGACTATCGGCCTGAAATTCGCTCCAGGTATCCGTCGCCTCGTCCTGCTGAAGCACGGCTTCGCTGGTGGACTGCAGCGCTCTGCCGCCCTCGACCGTTTCAAGACTGCCGGACACGGCAGCAAGGACGGCAAGAAAGGCAACCGAAATGGCAACCCGCGAGATGAACGGATCGCGCGCGTGAGCGGCGTGCTCCGCATGTTCCGTGTGTTCGTGCGCGTCTAAGGCCCCACCGTGCTCCATGCGATTCTCCTTCGATGGGCGAAACCTACGGAAATTTGCGCCGGTGGGAAGGGACCCTTTGCGCTTCGAAATCTCGCGTCCGGCGGACGGCCGCGCTCAGTATTGCGCGCTCAGCCTTCGGCCGCGGGCCGCCAGGTAATCATAGAGAGCGTTCAGATCTGAATCGCTCAAATGGCTGATGCGGACGCGGGCCACCGCGGACATCATCGGCAACTCGCGATTTCCTGCCGCCTTGCCGGTGTGCATGAACTTCAAAAAATCGCCGCGCTCATAAGAGGCAACAATCGAAAGATCGGGAGGCCGCGGGCCGGGAATACCTTCAGGACCGCCGGTGAGCGCTGTCGTGTGGCATTCGCCGCAGGCTGTCATCGCGATCTGCCGGCCGCGGGCATAGTGCGCTCCAAGGTCCAGCGCCGGTTTTTGTGTGCCGAACCAAAACGCATCCGTGTGCGCCTGACCGGCGATGAATCCAATACGCGATACCAAGCCGTAGGACGGAGCCGGGACATCGGCGCCGGACGGTTTGTGCGCGCGAATGTAGGCGACAATATCGGCCAGATCGGAATCGGGCATGAATTGAAAAGCGTCGGATGGCATGAACTCAGCGACGCTGGTGCCATCGGGACGCAATCCGCGCCGGACGGCGCGATCAAAATCCGCGTCCGAGAAGGTCTGCGCGAGTCGCGTGAGATTACGCGACAACATCTGAAAATGCGGAATGGAGGCGCCCTGCAGGTTGGGGCGGTGGCAATCGGAGCAGCCATAGGCGTGCGCCAGCCGCTCGCCCCGAACCGCCGAGGCTGCGCTCGTGGAGCTATGCACTATGCCGGCCGGGATTGGGTAATGCCGGTCGATGATCCATTCCGAAGCAATGTAGATATAGCCAATGGCCAGCAGCGCGAGCGCTGCTACCGCGGCCAGTCCGATCCCAGCCCATTTCCAGACCCGACGCATGATCGCCCCCCGGCTTCAAATCCTAATCCGCCGTGCCTATATTATACTGGTTCGGGTTCGCCCGGACTATGGCGATAAACGGCTGCGTAATAAGCGGACTGGACCCGGGGGCGGTACCCGGCGCCTCCACCAGGGCGCTTCGCGCCAGAAGCCAGAAAACAGAAGTCAGAAATCAGAACGCTTTCTGACTTCCGGTTTCTGAGTTCTGATTTCTGGCGCGAAGCGCCCCGGTGGGGGCGAAACAGGATCGACAGACGTGTAAAGGCTGACCTTTCGCTCGGTATGGTATCCGCCGTTATCGGGCTAATCGTACAGGTGCCAACGATAACGAAATGGCCCTCGCTGCCTAACCAAGGTTAGACAAGCGCGGTTTCGGGGAGGGCACCGGGCAACAGAAGCCCTCCCCACTCCTCCTTCTTTTTCTCCAAATCCGCTAGATTGGCATTCTTTGAGGGGCGGCAGTGAGACTCGATCCGGGCGACTATGATTTTGTATCCAACTTCAGCACGGTCGGCGCGATCGTGCTGGGCTCGCTGCTAGCGACCATTGGCGGATTGGCCGCCACCCAGCTCGAATGGCGTTTCGAGCGCACCCGGCGCGAGCGCCAGGCCGCCCTGTTCTTTGGCGAAGTCCTCTCGACACTGCTCGTCATTCTGAAGATCGCCAAGGAGACGAAGGGCCGCGGCGATCCCTACGGTCCCGTCACGATGCGCATGCTGCGGCAAGCACTGCAGGAAATCGGAATTTACGACCGTAACCGGGAGACTCTGTACAACTTGTCGAATGCGGAATTGCGCGCCCGCATTCACACGTCCGTCCTGCGGATCTCGTCGCCACTAAATGGCATCTTCGACACGACGGAAGAAATTCGGGCTGGACAACTGCAATTGCGCTCACCCGGATTGACAGTTCATGACCGGGAAGAGATCGAAGCACGGATCAAGCGCCTCGCGGAGATGCGCGAGGCTGGCTTCGAATTCATGGAAGAAACGGCGCGGGAGATTGAGTCCGTGATACGAAATCTCGAGCCAGTAGCGGCTCATTCGTTTTCCGATGTCGCCGCTGCGGCGGCCGCGCGGCCCTAGGGCTGGCGGCAGCGAAGTCGACCTGCTAGCGAAACATCGATGAGTTATGTCCCGCGATCTCAATTGACCGTAAAAGCCCCTTCCGCCCGGCCGGAGACGGACTTTGCGCGCGCGATGGAGGCTTTGACTGCAGATCGCTCGCTGGTATCTCCGCGCCTGCGCGAGGCCGCTGCGCTGATGGACCGCGGCCAGTTTGGTCCCGCTGCGAGAGTGTTGGACGATCTACTCAAGGGTCATCCGACGGACGTGAGCGGTCTGTTTCTCAAGGCGGAGATCGCCACTCGAAACGGCCATTATGCGGAGGCGGAGCCGCTGCTTGCGCGCTGCGTGGAGCTGGACCCGGAATTCAATGCTGCCCGATTCCATTTCGCCAATGCCATGCTGGAAACCGGCAAACCGCAATGCGCACTCGCCCAGGCAGACGAGCTCCTCAAGCGGGAACCACGCAACCCGGTGTTCCTCGCGCTGAAGGCGATGGCATTGGAGCTGCTTGACGAGTACGCCGCCTCCACGTCGCTGTGGCAGGAGGTCGTTCAGACATCCGCACCGCCGGACTGCTGGGTGCGGTACGCTCACGCGTTGCGCGGGCTCGGCCGGCGGGATGAATCGATCGCGGCCTATCGCAAGGCCCTGGAACTCGATCCCTCCTTCGGCCGAGCGTATTGGGGTTTGGCCAATCTGAAAATGTTCCGGTTCAGCGAAGCCAATATCGCGCAGATGGAAGCGCAAATCGCCCGGTCCGAACTTCCCCCCGAGAACCGCACGCCACTCCTCTTTTCGCTTGGCAAAGCGTATGCCGACCTGAAGCTCTATGAAAAATCGTTCAGCAGCTACGCGCGCGGAAATGCCATCCATCGCCTTGGGATCACGCACGATCCGGAAATCATGACCGCCTATGTTGCGCGCTGCCGGCGCATCTTCACGACAGAATTCTTTCACGCGCGCGCCGGTAGGGGATCGGACAACCGCGCCCCGATTTTTCTCGTCGGCATGCTGCGCTCGGGGTCCACGCTGGTCGAGCAGATTCTCGCAAGTCACTCGCACATCGAGGGAACACGCGAGCTTTTCAACCTCGCGGCAATTTCAAGGCACATCCAGACGGAGATTTCGTCCGGCGAAGCGAATTATCCCGCTGTCCTCGAAAAAATTGACGGACCGACGTTGAAGCGGTTCGGCGAGCAGTATCTCGAAACAGTGCGCGTGCACAGAAAACTCGGACGGCCGTTCTTCACGGACAAGATGGGGAGCAACTTCGCCCATCTCGGCCTGCTCAACCTCATCCTGCCGAATGCCAAAATCATCGACGTGCGACGACATCCGCTCGCCTGCTGCTTCTCGAACTTCACGCAGCTGTTTGCCAATGGACAGAACAACACCTATCGCCTTGCGGACATCGGCCAGCTGTACCGCGACTACGTCGCGCTGATGGCTCATTTCGATCGCGTGCTGCCGGGCAGAGTGCATCGTGTCTTCTATGAGCAGCTTGTGGCGAATCCGGAAGCGGAAATTCGCCGTCTGCTCGACTATCTCGAGCTGCCGTTCGAGCAGGGATGCCTCGAATTTTACAAGAATGACCGCGCGGTCAGTACAATCAGCTCGGAACAGGTTCGTTCGCCGCTTTACAAGGAGGCGCTGGAGCACTGGCGTCACTACGAGTCCTGGCTTGGGCCGTTGAAAAGCGCGCTCGGTCCTGTGCTGGACGCATACCCGGACGTTCCCGCTTTCGATTAGAACTGCAAGGCCGACGCATTAGGCTCCGCTTTGCTCCGCTTCCCGCTGGGCAACGCTCGTCGTCGATGTGAGGCTCATCGCAGCATCCCTCTCAGCCTCGATCGCGGCCCGCCGCTTCCGCGGCTCCTCGACGAACCTCACCAATAGGACGAGCGCAATCGTCTCGAAAACGATCGAGACGGCGAAAACCGCGCGATAGCCAAGCGAGGCCGCAATGAAGCCGCCGAGCAGCGGACCGAGCGCGGCCATGATGCTCTCGGCCGTGTTGGAGACGGCCAACCGCATGGCCATGTCCTCGCGTCGGCCGAATTCAAAGACGATATTCTGTGCGCTCATCTGGTAGCCGGAATTCGCAGCGCCGAGCCCGAAGAATGCGACAAACAGAACCGGCATGGTATGGGCGCCCATCAGCAGCGCCGTCGCTGCGATCCAGAACACCAGCGCGGCCACAAAGCACGAGCGGAAGCCGAGCTTGTCCGCCATATAGCCCCAAACGAGATTCAGAATTGTATCGGCGATGAGATAAGCGAAGGAGAGGGTTCCGATGGCATTGCCGGTCATCGCGACCGCCTTGCTCGCATAGACGATGTAAAAGGGCGCGGCGACGCGGCTGGCGATCGCGAACGTGCGCGCGATCATGAACCAGCGGAAATGCGGATCATCGCCCAGCATCCTGGGCAGGTCGCGCAGGCGCTCGCGCATCTCCATGCGCGGACGCACGGTCGGCGGTTCGGGCTCGCGCACAAGAAACCGAAAAGCCGTCAGGCCGAGGCTTGTGAGCACAAATGCGACGAGGAATGTCGTGCCGTAGCCGTTGCCCCAGACGTTCGCGCCGACGAGATACTTGCCGGCGAAATAGGACAGCAGCGCCGCTATGAGTCCGCCGGTCATGTTACGCCAGCCCTGCAATCGTCCCCGCCACCTGATTGGAATCATTTTTCCGAGCAGGAATTGAAACGCGACGTTCTGCGGGCCGCTGAAGAGGCCAAGCAGAAACAGGAAAATCATCACCGACGCGAGCAGCTGTGCGCCGTGCAGAAGCCAACCCGAAAGCGCGAGGCCCAACACGGCTACGCGCATCAAGGAGCCCAGAATCATCGAAATCGGAAGCACATGCCGCCGGTGCTCGATATGGGCGGCGCCGAAGATGGGGGAAACGGCGCCACCGAATTGTTGCAGCGCCAAGCCGAGACCGACGGCCACGTCCGATCCGGAGAGCCTGTGCAGGTATGCGGGAACGAACGTCGGCGCATTGACCAGGCGAAACCCGGTCAATCCGAGCATCCCGTGCACATAGTGCCCGGCATAGTTGCGCTTGAGATTGCGCCAGACGAAGCCCTCATAGGCCGCTTCACGCTCTGCATCGGTTTCAAGCCCTTCGTACAATTTGTCCAGCGCCCGCCCCTGCCCTCTATTCGCCCGGCACACCCGCCAATTTCATGGATTGCAGGCGGTTGAAATAGGCGAGTGCGGCGGATGCCATCACGATTCCGCCGCCAATTGTGACTGTCTCGCCGATCCCGATCCGGCCTGCGAGCCAGCCAAGCAGCAGCGATCCCCATGGCATCATGCCAAGGAACGCTTGGGTGTAGTGGGAAATCACCCGTCCGCGGAAATGCTCGTCGGCCCTTATCTGGATGAGCGTATTCGTCGTTCCACCAAGCAGCATCAGGCTGCAGGCGGTCGGCAGAAGCAGCAACACGCTCAACCACAGGACATGGGAATGCGAAAACGCGATGAGACACAGGCCGAACGCGGCAGAGGACACAATCGGCGCACGCGTCAGCCATCGCTCGTGAATTCGCGAGAGGCTGTAGGCGCCAATCAGCGCGCCGATCCCGACGGCGGTCATCAACGTGCCATAGCTGGCCGAGGCGCCGTGCAGAATATCGCGCGCAAACGCGGGCAGCAGCGAAAGATACGCGGCGCCGAACATGGAGGACACGCCGACAAGCATGAGCGCCGTGCGGATTTGCGGCGTCGAAAGAGAATAGCGGTAGCCCGCCGCAATCTCGCGTAATGGATGTCCAGTCGCGCGTTTCGGCCGCGTCGGCAGGCGCATCAGGATCAGGCTCGTCAATACGGCGCCGAAAGAAAGCGCGTTTAGTGCAAAGCAGGGGCCCTCTCCCGCAATGGCGATCAAGGCGCCGGCGATTGAGGGCCCGATGACGCGTGCGAGATTGAACATCATCGAATTGAGCGCGATGGCATGACGCAGATCCCCGCGCCCGACCATGTCCAGCGTCATCGCCTGGCGCGTGGGAACATCCACGGAGTTGATCAGGCCGATCCCAAACGCGAGTGCAATGATTTCCCAAACCTGCACGACACCCGCAACGGTCAGGCCGGCAAGGATGGCCGCCTGAATCATCGACAGCGCCTGTGTTACGATCAGCATGCGGCGACGGTCGACCCGGTCCGCGATCATCCCACCGAACGACGCCATAAAGAATACCGTGACCTGTGCGCAGAACGACGTGACCCCGAGAAGAAAGGGGGAATGAGTCAGCCGGTAGACGAGCCAGGCCTGCGCGACCGACTGCATCCACGTGCCCATCAGCGACACGAGCTGGCCGGAGAAAAACAGACGGTAATTGCGGTGGCGAAAGACCGTCAGCAGCGACTGCGCGGATGCCGGCTTGGCCAGATCTCGGAGGTCGCGTTCTGACAGCGGCTCGTCGGGGATCGTTGCGACGGCCGGCTCGTCCAGACTCGCCTCGTTCATCGGCCCGTCCCGCTTGTCAGGCGCGGGGCAGCGTGCTTGTTCTCGATCAAACCGCTATTCGCTAAGGCCTTCACCATGGTTTCAACGGACGTACTCTTCGAGCCGTTCCGGCTCAAGGGCATCACGCTGCCCAATCGCATCGTCATGGCTCCCATGACGCGATCGAAATCGCCCGGACAGATTCCGGGCGATGACGTCGCGGCGTACTATCGCAGGCGCGCCGTAGGCGGCGTTGGTTTAATCCTCACAGAAGGCACGTCGCCGGAACACCGCGCTGCTTCGAACGATGCAAATGTGCCCGCTTTCTTCGGCGAGGTGGCACTCGCCGGATGGGCGAAGGTTCTGAAGGAAGTCAAAGCTGCCGGCGGCATCATCATGCCGCAGCTCTGGCATCAGGGCATCGTGCGGCACGCCGGCACCGGGCCGTATCCGGATGCACCGAGCATGAGTCCTTCGGGACTTTCGCGGCCAGGCAAGAAGGTCGCCGAGCCGATGACCCAGAGAGACATTGACGAGGTCATAGCCGGGTTTGCGAGGAGCGCCGGCTACGCCAAACAACTCGGCTTCGACGGCGTCGAAATCCATGGCGCGCATGGCTACATCATCGATCAGTATTTCTGGGAGGGCACAAACGCGCGCGAGGATGTGTATGGCGGGTCACTTAAACAGCGTACACGATTCGCCGGAGATATCATCCGGGCGGTGCGGACGACCGTGGGCTCCGATTTCCCTATCCTGCTTCGCTTTTCGCAATGGAAGCAGCAGGATTTCGCGGCGAAGCTGGCTGCCGGACCGGCGGAGCTCGAAAGCTTTCTCAAGCCGCTTGTGGACGCAGGCGCGGATTGCTTTCACTGTTCCACGCGCCGTTTCTGGGAGCCGGAGTTTCCCGATACCGGCTCCGATCTGAACCTTGCCGGCTGGACAAAGAAGATTTCCGGCAAGCCGACCATCAGCGTCGGCTCGGTCGGATTGAATGAAGATTTCATCGCGGCGTATCGCACGAAAGGCGCGGAAACGGCAGGGATCGACAGACTGCTCGACATGCTTGGCCGCGGCGACTTCGATCTTGTCGCGGTGGGGCGGGCTCTGATTGTCAATCCGGATTGGCCGAACAAAGTCCGTTCGGGACAATTCGATCAATTGAAACCCTATTCGCCGGACGCACTGCTGTCGCTCGATTGACCGGCAACTTGCACGGGATCAGCGCGATTGACTCGGGCGTTGCCAAAGCTACTCTTTTGGCGTTACGGGAGCATCATGACGAAAGATTTTATCGGTTATCAGGCCTTGACGGATGCCGCATTGCGCAGCGTTGTGCGCGATGCGCTGAAGCGCATCGAGAAGCAGGGGCTGATCGGTTCGCACCATTTCTGCATCACCTTCAAAACGCATTTTCCTGGGGTCGAGATTCCGGATTTTCTGCGCGAGCAATATCCGGACGAGATGATGATCATTCTTCAACACCAGTTTTCCGGGCTGAAAGTGCGGGACGATTATTTTCAGGTTACCTTGTCCTTCAAAAAGATTCCCGCGACGTTGACCATTCCCTTCACCGCGTTGACGCAGTTTGCGGATCCGGGCGTGCAGTTCGGGTTGCAATTCCAGGGCACGGAAGTGCTGGAGCCGGGGAAGAAGCCCGCGCCTCCCGCTTTGGCGACATCGAAACCCGGACCAAAGGCCGTGCCGGAGCCTGCAAAAGAGGCCGAAAAATCTGCCGCCCCAGCCGAAATCGTCAGCCTCGACGCGTTCCGGAAGAAGTAAGCCGTCATTGCAATCAGTGCAATCAATGATTACATTGATTACACCATGGCAAGTATCACAATCCGGAACCTTGGCGACGATGTGAAAAAGCGATTGAGGCGGCAGGCCGCAGACCACGGCCGGTCACTGGAAGCGGAAGCGCGTGATATCCTCTCGCGTGCATCGGTCCTTCCGCGGAAGCCGCCGCTCAAGACCGGCTTGGATCTCGTGCGTCCGCTGCTGGAATTCTCGGAAAAATACGGTGGCGCCGAACTTGAGGCCTTTCCTGACCAGGTGTTGTCAGAACCGCCGGCGAGATTTCGGCGCAAAGGCCGGAAATGATCATCCTCGACACCAATGTCGTCTCCGAGCCGTCGCAGCCGCGGCCCTCGTCCGCCGTAATGGAATGGCTCGCACAACAAGATGCGTCGCAACTATTCACGACGACCGCAACGGAGGCGGAACTGTATTATGGGCTCGCGCTCATGCCGGCCGGCCGCAGGCGTGACGAACTCGAAAAGGCGCTCCGGCGTTTTCTTGGCGTGGAACTCGACGATCGAGTCCTGCCATTCGATCGCGCAGCGGCTATGCAGTTCGGGGCCATCACGGCAGCACGCCGCGAAGCCGGCCTTCAAATCAAGGTATTTGACTCGCAGATTGCAGCCATCGCACGCGTGCATGGCGCCGCGGTCGCGACGCGCGATGTCGGCGACTTCGAGCATTCGGGCGTCGAAATCATCAATCCCTGGAACGGCTGACGATGACAAAGAGCACCCGCACCGAGACCGATACCTTTGGCCCAATCGAAGTAGCAGGCGACAAATACTGGGGCGCGCAGGCGGAACGCTCTCTACACAATTTCCGCATCGGCTGGGAGACGCAGCCGCTGCCGATTGTCCGCGCGCTCGGCATCGTCAAACGTGCATCCGCCGAAGTGAACATGGCGCTCGGCAAACTCGATCAGAAGATCGGGAAAGCCCTCGTTCAGGCGGCGCAGGAGGTCATCGAGGGCAAGCTCGACTCCCATTTCCCGCTTTCGGTCTGGCAGACCGGCTCCGGCACGCAATCCAACATGAATGCCAACGAGGTGATCTCGAACCGCGCGATCGAAATCCTCGGCGGAGAGAAAGGCTCGAAAAAGCCGGTCCATCCCAACGACCACGTGAACCTAAGCCAGTCCTCGAACGATACCTACCCGACAGCGATGCACATCGCCGCTGCGGAAGAGATCGTTCACCGGCTGATTCCCGCGCTGCAGATGCTGCGCAACGCACTGAACGACAAGGCACAGGCGTGGAAGGATATCGTCAAGATCGGCCGCACGCACACGCAGGACGCGACGCCACTCACGCTGGGGCAGGAATTTTCCGGCTACACGCAGCAGATCGAGAACGGCATCGCGCGGATTGAGCAGACTCTCCCGAAGCTGATGGAATTGGCACAAGGCGGCACAGCTGTGGGCACGGGACTCAACGCGCCGAAGGGCTTTGACCGCATGGTCGCCGATCGCATCGCGGCCATCACCGGCCTGCCGTTCACCACCGCGCCGAACAAGTTCGAGGCGCTGGCCGCGCACGATGCCATGGTCTTCAGCCATGGCGCGATCAGCACGGTCGCCGCGTCGATGTTCAAGATTGCCAACGACATTCGCCTTCTCGGGTCCGGCCCTCGCGCCGGCCTCGGCGAACTGCAGCTTCCGGAGAACGAGCCCGGCTCCTCCATCATGCCGGGCAAGGTGAACCCGACCCAGTGCGAAGCGGTCACTCAGGTCTGCCTAAGGATTTTCGGCAACAACACGGCAATCACCATTGCCGACAGCCAGGGGCATTTCGAGCTCAACGTCTACAACCCGCTGATGGCGTATTGCTTCCTGCAATCGGTGCGCTTGATGGCGGATGCCGCGCGGTCATTCACTGAAAACTGCATCGTGGGCATCGAGCCACGGCGCGACAACATCAAAGCGGGCCTTGAGCGATCACTAATGCTGGTGACCGCGCTGGCGCCGAAAATCGGCTATGACAACGCCGCGAAAATCGCCAAATCCGCGCACAAGAACGGCACGACATTAAGGGAAGAAGCGATCAAGAGCGGGCTTGTGACCGCGAAGGAGTTCGACCGCGTTGTGCGGCCGGAGGACATGATCCATCCCAATGACTGATCCGCGCGTCCGCTAAAGCACCGTCAGCGAGTCGGCATCCTTGTCGCAGTGCTTGATTTCCTCGACCAAAGCCTCCGGCGTGAGGGATTTCGTCGAAAGGCGCTCCTGAATGCTCTGCGCCCCCTGTGCCACGCGGCTGACGTAGGTTTGCTGCGTTTCGCTTGGATGGGTTTCGAGGTAGCGCTCGCCGGCGGCGGCCGCGCGTTGCGCATAGTATTCGGCCGCGGTCGAGTCGAGATTGTGAATCACGAAGGCGGCCAGGGTGTACCGCGCCGCGCAACTCAAATCATCATATCCGGTATTTGTCGTTTGGATGCCCGGGTCCATATTCTGCATCTTCGGTTGCGCAGATGCCTGGTTGAGAAGCGGACAGGCAGCGAGAGCCAAAGCCAGGGGGATTGCGCGCATGACACATCTATTCATATGACCAATGGCTGCGATGCCATCACCAAGCCAAACCCGTGGGTTGAAAAAACGTTCCGTCGCGATCGCCGGCCACCGCACAAGCATTGCGCTCGAGCCGGAGTTCTGGGCGGTTCTGGAAACCGAAGCCGCAACCGCCGAGATGAGCTTCGCGAGCTTCCTGGCGAAGATCGACCGAGAGCGGGGCGAGCGGCCGCTGGCGAGCGCGCTCCGGCTGCACGCGCTTGCTGCCGCACAGGCGAAGCCCTAGCCTTGCATTTTAGAGCGACCGTCACGCTGCTGACATGATGCTGGCAGCAGGGTGGCAGTAGGCTGGCAGCAGAAATCCTCTGAAACGGAGCGACTATGATCACGCTTTATCATTCGCCGCAGACGCGCTCGGGCAGCATCGTCTGGCTGCTGGAAGAGCTGGACATGCCATATGAGACAAAACTTGTGTCCTTCAGGCGCGCCGACGGCACCGGCGAAAAGGACCCCGCCAATCCGCATCCGCACGGCAAGGTGCCGGCGCTGAAGGATGACGGCGAAACGATATTCGAAAGCGGCGCCGTCGCGCTCTTCCTCACCGACAAGTACCGCAAGATAAAGCTGGGACCCGCGGCGGCCGATCCGAAGCGCGGCGAGTATCTGTCCTGGCTGTTTTATCGCCCCGGCATTATGGAGCCGGCTTTCATGGAGCGCCGCTTCAATATCCAGCACGTGAACGGCGCGATGGGCTGGGCGCAGACAGAGGAAGTCGAGCAGGTGCTGAACGATCATCTCGCGAAGAACAAATACTTCCTCGGCGAGGAGTTCTCCGCAGCCGACATCATGCTCGGCGGCGGCATCTATTTCATGATGCTGTTCAAGATGACGCCGGAAACGGATGTGTTCAAGGAATACACCGCCCGCATCACCTCACGCCCAGCCTTCCGTCGCATGATGGAACGCGATCAACAGAAATGAGTGAAATCGTCAACCTGCGCCGCGTGCGGAAGGCAAAGGCTCGCGCCGAAGCCGGGGCGCAGGCAGGTGTCAACCGCGCGAAGCACGGCACCGCCAAGCACGAGCGCGAGCTTGCGAAAGCGCGTGCGGAAAAGCTTGAACGCGCTGTCGACGCCCACAAGTTGGATAAGCGCAGCCGTCCCTGAACTGTCATCGCCCGGCTTGCCCCCGCCTTTGCGGGGCGGCCCGCCTGAGGCGCGTCCGCGCTTTAATGACTCATCGGCGCGCCGGCGGGCGCTGACTGGGTGGCCGGCGTTCGCAGGCCGTGACAATGTATTGGCATGACGAACAGCAATACAGGTCCCTTCTCCGGATTGCTGGTGCTCGATCTCACGCGCGTGCTGGCGGGCCCGTATGCCGCGCTGATGATGGCGGAGCTGGGAGCCCGGGTGATCAAGATCGAGCCGCCCGACGGCGACGATTCCCGCGCCATCGGCCCGTTCGTGTCCGGCAACGGCAAGACGAAATCGGGCTACTTCCTGAGCATCAATCGCGGGAAGGAATCCATTGCCCTCGATCTGAAGGTCGAAGCGGATCGCAAAATCTTCGAAGCGCTGCTCGCGCGCGCCGATGTGCTGATCGAGAACTATCGCGGCGGCACGATGGAGAAGCTGGGCTACGGCTGGGAGTCGCTGAAAGACAAATACCCGCGTCTCATCTACGGCGGCGTCTCCGGCTTCGGCCACACCGGCCCGTATGCCGCGCGGCCCGCCTACGACATGGTGGTGCAGGCGATGGGCGGCATCATGAGTCTCACCGGCCATCCCGGCGGCGAACCGACGCGCGTCGGCACGTCGGTCGGGGATCTCACCGCGGCGCTGTTCGCGACCATCGGCATCGCGTCGGCACTGTACGAGCGTGAGAAGACCGGCCGCGGACAGAAGGTCGATGTCGCGATGCTGGACTGCCAGGTGGCCATTCTCGAGAACGCCATCGCGCGTTATGTGGCGACCGGCGAAATTCCCGGCCCGCTCGGCGCGCAACATGCCTCCATCGCGCCGTTCGCCGCGTTCAAAACGAAGGACAGCCACATCGTCATCGCCGCCGGGAACGATCAGCTGTTCGCCCGCGTGGCGAAAGTTCTCGGCCACGCCGCGTGGACGAGGGATCCGCGCTTCGCCACCAACCCGGCGCGCATTGAGCATCTGGAGGCGCTGCATGCGGAAATGGAATCCGCCCTCGCCGCGCGCACCTCCAAGGAATGGCTCGCGCTGCTCGAAGCCGAAGGCGTCCCCTGCGCGCCGATCAACGACATCGCCGCCGTCATGACCGACCCGCAGGTGCTCGCGCGCAACATGATCGTGACGGCCACCGATCCCAATCTCGGCCCCGTGCGCATGCAAGGCAACCCGATCAAACTTTCAACTTATGATGATCCACAGTCGCGCCCGCCTGCTCCCGATCTGGACGAAAATCGCGAAGCGATTCTGAAAGAGCTTGGCCTCTAATCTCCGTGACTCCGCGTGAAATCATTTGGCACGCGGAGCCGCCGGGGGGCGCGGACAACCTCGCGTTGAAGTGACACGCAACGCGCTTCGCTCTTGCTACCATCTCACTCGTGAAATCCCTCGCCGCACTTCTGGCACTTGCAGCGGCGGCTGCGCCGTCGGCTTTTCTGGCCGCGGCTGCCGCGCCGGGGCTTCACACCGATGTCGTGCTTACCAAGTCCTCGCCACTGGTGAACACGGCAGAACTCGTGCGCCGTACTTTTTCGCCGCTTTACGCGGAGCGCCTCGCTGCCGCCCATTCCCTTGCCGGACAGCCGATCAATATCGCCCAGGAAAAATTCTTGATCTACGTGCCGCCGCGCAAGCCGCCGCAGGGGTATGCGCTGCTGGTATTCGTCCCCCCAACGGAAATCACCAAAGTGCCGTCAGGCTGGGCTCCGGTGCTGGACGACAAGGGCGTGATTTTCGTCAGCGCGGCTCATTCCGGCAATGATACCAAAGTGGAGTCCCGCCGCATCCCATTGGCCGTCACTGCGGCGGAGCAGCTGGTGCACGATTATGCCGTCGATCCCTCGCGCGTGCTGGTCGGCGGATTTTCCGGTGGCTCGCGAGTCGCTCTCCGAGTGGCACTGGCCTACCCTGATGTGTTTCGCGGCGCGCTGCTCAATTCCGATTCGGACCCGATCGGCACCACCGCCATTCCGCTGCCGCCCCCAGACTTGTTTCGTCGCTTTCAGGAAAACTCGCGCGTGTTTTACATCACGGGGGACCTCGACCCGGTTGCCCGCAGCATGCAGGCCGGAAGCGAAACATCCCTGCAAAGCTGGTGCGTGTTCGATGTCCACGCGACTCCGATGCCGCACGCCGGGCACACGACGGCAGACGAGCGGACGCTCTCGCTGGCGTTGGATACGTTGCTCGACCCGGCGCGGGCAAAACACGATGGGCTCGCGGAATGCCGCGCGCGCGTGCAAAGCGAGCTTGCGGCAGCGGTGCAGCGC
>DATJGT010000036.1:0-108128 GCA_035494695.1 Rhizomicrobium sp.
AGCGCGAAAGCTGCGTGACCTGATGCGACGGCTTTACGGCGATCGCTCCGGCAATTACGTGATGATCACCGCGATCGCCGCGCCCGCGCTGATCGGGCTGGTCGGTCTCGGCACCGAAGACGGAGTTTGGCTCTACACCCACCAGACGGCGCAGAGCGCGGCCGACGCAGCCGCTTTCAGTGCGGCGCAGAACTACAGCATGAACGGCGCGGGCACATCCCTCAGCGGCTCCTCCAATGCCAACCTCGCTGCGGAAGCAAATGCCATCGCCGCAGGATACGGCTTCGTCAACGGCCAGAGCGGCACGACGGTCAAATTGTATCGGCCGGCGCTGGCAGCAGACTTTCCGAAATATTCCTCATTACAAAACGCCATCGAGGTGACCATCACGCAGGTCCAGCCGCGGCTCTTCTCGAAACTGTGGAACAGGAACAGCGTCACCATCACGGCGCGCGCAGTGGCGGTCGGAAATTCTGCGAAAGGCTGCGTGCTCGCGCTGGACAAGGTCGTCCCCAAGGCCGCCGACAGTTCGGGCGGCGGCAATATCCACATCGACAATTGCGATCTCTACGACGATTCAACCGATGGCAGCGATGCGCTTAACGGGAGCGGTTCATCGGTGGTGTATGCGCGCTTCGTCGGCGTCGTCGGCGGGGTAAACGATACGTCCGGATTCCAGACGACCTACGGCCTTGCCACCGGCTTCCCGAACGTCCCAGACCCCTACGCCGATGTGCCCAACCAGACCACCTCGTCCTGCAGCGGGAATTACAATTCGAAGACCGAAACGATCAACCCAGGTTGCTGGAGGACGATGCACTTCAATGCTGGGAACACGATCACCTTCAACCCAGGCATTTACTACGTGTATGGCGGGGCCTTCAACGTGGATGGCGGCGCCAACCTCACATGCAACTGCGTGCGCGGCGGCGACGGTGTCACGATCGTACTGACCGGCGACGCAACCAAGGGCTACGCGACAGCCACGGTCAACGGCGGCGGCACGATCGCCCTGCAGGCGCCGGGCAAGAACTCGAGCATGGCGACCAAGGGCATCGTGTTTTTCGCCGACCGCAACGCGCCGGTCGGGACTCCATACAAGTTCAATGGCGGCTCAACACAGAATTATATCGGCGCCATCTATGCCCCGAAGGGCGCCGTCACATGGTCCGGCGGCCAGGCAACCTCCGTCGGCTGCACCCAGGTGATCGGCGACACCGTCAACTTCGGCGGCGGCGGCAGCAACCTGAGTCTTCACTGCGATGACGACGGCACGCGTCCGATCGGAATCAATACCATGTTGGCTGGATGACTTTGGATGCGGAGCCGAGAAGGTCTGGAGGCCGCGTTATGAGAGCATTGAGAAAACTGTATGCAGGTACTCTGTCAGCGGACAAACGCGGCGTCGCGGCTATCGAATTTGCCGTCATCGTTCCCATGCTGCTGATCCTGGCCGTCGGCATGGCGGATATGGGAATGGGCATGTACGACAAGATGCAGACACAGAACGCATCGCAAGCTGGTGCTGACTACGCCCTCATCCATCTGACAGCCTGGAACAAGGCCGCGATCAAGACTGCAATCATCAACGCGAGTTCGCTGTCCGGGGTCAGTCCGTCACCCGATCCGTATGCGTTTTGCGGCTGCCCTGGAACCGGCGGCGTCACCCAGGTCGATTGCACGACGGGTACCTGCACAGGGCAGAGCGTCGGCTGCTATATCAAGACATCGGCAACTTACACCTACAATACCATTCTGCCCTATCCCAAGATTCTCAATTTCCTGAAGGACAAATACGTCCTGAGCTCCAACGCCACGGTGCGCGTCAATGAAGCAGCGGCCTGCAAGAACTATAACTAGAGACAAGAAGGGCGTCGCCGCCATCGAATTCGGGATGACGGCACCGCTGTTCCTGCTTCTCATCGTCGGCATTGCGCAATGCGGCATTGCGCTATGGTACCAGTTTGGCATGGAGCATGGCGCAGAGATGGCGGCGCGATGCGCAACCGTCACTCCCAAAGATCCGAATTGCGATACGGCCGCGCACCTTCAAAGCTACGCTGCGCAGCAGACCTATGGCGCGCCCATCCCAGTCTCCGCATTCACCGTGAGCCTGGCGTCAACCTGCGATTCAAATGGCACGATCAAGGGCAACCGGATCAATGCGAGCTATGTCTATAAATTCGCCCCGCTGGTGTACCAGAAGGCGAAGGTCACGCTCACCGCACGGTCCTGTTTCCCGACGTAACTCCCCGCCTTAACTGGGCTTAGCAGGCGCCGGGTGCAACCGCATCAACCCTTCCTGCGCGACGGAGGCGACGAGTGTGCCGTCGCGCGCATAGATCAGCCCGCGGTTGAAGCCACGCGCGCCTGAGGCGCTCGGGCTGTCCTGCACATAGAGGAGCCAGTCGTCGACGCGAAACCGCCGGTGAAACCACATGGCATGATCGAGGCTTGCCATCTGAATCTCATCCGAGAACCAGCCAATGCCGTGCGGCATGAGAGCGGTATCGAGGAGCGTCATGTCCGATGCATAGGCGAGCACGCATTGATGGAGTGCAAGGCTGTCCGGAAGCGGCCCGCTCGCGCGTACCCACACGGATTGGCGCGGCGGCCGCTTTTCGGGACGAAAGATATCCGCGCGATCGACCGGCCTTAGCTCGATGGGCCGCTGGCGCAGAAAGTGCTCGCGATATTCTATCGGAATTTGATTGGCCATCCTGCGCCGGAAATCGTCTTCGCTCGGCAAATCTTCCGGCGCGGGCACGGGCGGCGGGTCGATCTGATGCTCGAGGCCCGGTTCGTCAATCTGGAACGAGACCGACATATGAAAAATCTGGCGGCCGTGCTGGATCGCGACTACGCGGCGCGAGCTGAAGCTCTTGCCGTCGCGGCTTCGGTCCACCTCATACAGAATCGGCACTTTCGGATCGCCCGGCACCAGAAAATAGGCATGGAGCGAATGGCAGCTGCGATCCTGCACGGTTCGGGTGGCCGCAACCAGCGCCTGGCCGAGCACTTGGCCCCCAAACACCCGTTGCGAACGGTCCTGAGGACTCGTTCCGCGAAAGATATTTTCCTCGATGGGTTCCAGATCGAGCAGCCCGACCAGCTGCTGCATCGGCGCCGCGACGTCACCAGAAGAAGTCATGATTTCTCTTAAGGGAGAGCCGGAGTAGCAGACAATCCCGCGCGGCAAGCCCCTTCAGGCGAATTTCGCAGGTTCGGCGCAGCAAAATCGCAGTCCTCCATGGGCTTGGAGTTCGCGTCGACGGTGGGTAATCCGATGTTGCAGCCCGGTCACAGGCACGGGGGAATTCCCCCCTAGCCACATGCCCCAAGGCTTCCGGCGGTGGACATTCCGAGCCCACATCGGCCAGAATATCTTTTGTAGAGGGTTCATCATCTCGGACACGCCACGGTGGGGGGGTCCCTGCCCGTCGGTACTTTAAACGAGGGTAACAATGAAAATTCGGACTATCGCCCTGGCGGGCGTAGCGGCGCTGGCACTTTGTGGTCCGGCAGCCGCCAGTGATGCGATTGGCTGGTATGCTGGACTGGGGGCCGGCTGGGATCACCTCGGCAATATCGAGGTGGATTTCAGACCTGTTCCGCCCGGCCCGGTTGAAAACCTGAGCTCGAGCAACTCCGCGCTGATTTATGGCAGCATCGGCTACCGCTTGCCGAGTCGGCTGCGATTTGAGGCGGAAATCGGCTGGGACCGGCACGACGTGAGCGGTTTCGACCCGGCTCTTTCTCCGGCGGCGCCGGCGGTTAGTGGCCGCCTTTCGAACCTCTCCGGCTTGGTCAATGTGGCCTATGACTGGCAGCTGGCCCCCCGCTTTGACTTTACGTTGGGTGCGGGCGCCGGCTTGGGCAGGGCGAAGTTGGACGCCAATCAGTCCGATGGCGTCATCTTCACCAATGGCAGCCATGTCGGCTTTATGTGGCAGGCTCTTGCCGGCTTCTCGTACTCGGTGATGGATAACCTGGACCTCACCTTGGACTGGCGGTATCGTTCCTTGTCCGTTCATAAGGGGTACACAACAGCGTTTGGGTTCACAAACGCAAACGGGAATTTCCAGCGCTTCGACCCGCAGCTGAAGAACGACAACGAGCAGGTCATCTCGGTTGGATTGCGTTGGTACTTTGCGCCACCCGCGCCTCCGCCGCCACCTCCTCCACCTCCGCCTCCTCCGCCGCCACCGGCTCCTCCGCCACCTCCGGCTGTGAAGACTTTCATCGTCTTCTTCGACTTCAACAAGTCGAACCTGACAGCCGAGGCGCAGAGCGTGGTCAGCGAAGCCGTGAAGACGGCCAAGGAGCAGGGCGCAGTTCGCATCCTGGTGACCGGACACACGGATACTGTGGGCTCACACAGCTATAACCAGGCGCTGTCTGAACGGCGCGCGCAGTCCGTGAAGGACGAAATGGTTCGTCAGGGCATGGATCCGAACTCGATCGCCACCGTCGGCAAGAGCTTCGATGATCCGCTGGTCCCGACCGGACCGGGCGTGCGCGAGCCGCAGAACCGGCGCGCCGTCATCGATTTGGGTGGCGGGGGCTAACCTGCCATTCTCGAACTAAAGAAGGGCGGGCCACTGGCCCGCCCTTTTCGTTTGTTCTCGGCGCGCCCCAACAAATCGCGCAATGCCGTGCACGACAAGAATCGGCTCCGGCATCCTGGAAGTGTGTGAAAGGTTGCCTAATGCGCTGCGCGCTTCCTGTGGCGCTTGTGCGAGGAAACCGACGCTGGAGCGCCAAGCGTGGCTCCAACCCGCACCTCGCACGAATCGACCGGACCGTGTTCGATCACCGGAACACTAGCGGCGAACTCCGCCAGCCGTGGCCTCTGTGGCGTCAGGGCCGATGACAGAATCGTCGCCGCTTCGCGGCAATAACCGGGATTGTCATGGATGCTGCGCATCGACGAATTGTTCGCAAGCCGGGTTTTGAACGCATGATACTCGGCTTCGCCGCGGCGAGCTCCGTATAGTCTCCTGAACATTCTGGCCAAGGTCGCGTCGGACGCGCGCAACTCCGGCCCGAAGCCTGTCTGGAATGCATTGAAGCGGGCGATCTCATTGCACGTCAAAGCGGCAACCATCAGTTCCTGCTGGATCGCGGCAGTCTGGATTGCCGACACCTCGGGGGCCTTGGCGCATTTGCCGCCCTGCCCCATTGCCGAGCCTGTCATCAGGACACTTGCCACCGTGAATATGCAAAATCTGCCTACGCCACTCATCCGCCAAAACCCGCCATATGCGCTGCGGGCGGGACGCTATCATCGAGTCTTTGTCCCGCCAATGTGTTGGTGACGCTTGCCAATGGATTCCTCTATAAGCAATCCATGGCGAATTCACCTTCCTTAACTTCTGATAATGCATCTGGGGCAATCGACCTAACGGGCGAAAACGTCCACTGGGATCTGCGCGAGGCGATGTCCTACGCCGATTACCTGCGCTTGCCGGAGCTGCTCTCGTGTCAGCGGCCGCTAACCGGCCAGCACGACGAGGCTCTGTTCATCACGATTCATCAAGCCTCCGAATTGTGGATGAAATTGTGCCTGCACGAGATCGGCGCGGCAATGCGCCAGATTCATGCCGATGATCTGGGACCTGCGTTCAAGATGATGGCGCGCGTCGCGCGCGTGCAGGTCAACCTGATCCAATCATGGGAGATTCTCTCGACCATGACGCCAGCCGATTATTCCGGATTTCGGACGGCGCTCGGCAAATCTTCCGGTTTTCAATCTTACCAATATCGCATGCTCGAGTTTCGCTTGGGCAACAAGAATCGGGACACGGCGCGCGTATTCGACTCCAAGCCAGAGATTTCTGCGCAAATCGAGGCGGCGCTGATTGAACCGAGCATCTATGACGAATCACTTGCGCTCTTGGCCCGCCGCGGATTGCCCATTCCGCAGGAGAAGCTCGCGCGCGATTTCTCTGAGCCCTATCTTTCCGATCCGCGCGTGACGGAAGCGTGGCGGCAGGTTTACCGCGACGCCGAAACACACTGGGACCTGTACGAGCTGGCCGAGAAGCTGGTCGATCTCGAATATCGTTTCCACCTATGGCGGTTCAGCCATATGAAAACCGTCGAGCGAATTATCGGGGCCAAGCCGGGCACGGGCGGCACATCCGGAGTCGCTTACCTGCAGAAGGCACTCAGCCTGCGCTTCTATCCGGAACTCTGGGACGTCCGCACCGAGATCTGATGGGGGCGCTGTCGCACATTCGCGTGCTGGACCTCACCCGCGTGCTGGCTGGACCGTGGGCGACGCAAATTCTAGGCGATCTTGGCGCCGAAATCATCAAGATCGAGAAACCTGGCGAGGGCGACGAGACGCGCCATTTCGGGCCGCCTTTCCTGGAACTGCCAGACGGCCAGCGCGGTGACGCGACCTATTTTCTTGCGGCCAACCGCAACAAGAAATCCGTGGCAATCGATTTCGCCACGCCGGACGGCGCCGTGCTCATCAAGCGGCTTGGGCGTCGCTCGCATGTGGTGGTCGAGAATTTCAGAACCGGCACGCTCGCTCGGCATGGGCTCGATTACGCGTCGCTCGCCGCGGAAAATCCCGCGCTCATCTACTGCTCCCTGACAGGCTTCGGACACACGGGGCCATACAAGGATAAAGCGGGCTACGATTTTCTCATCCAGGGCATGGGTGGTCTCATGAGCATCACTGGACAGCCCGACGGCACGCCCGGCGCCGAACCGATGAAGGTTGGCGTCGCGGTATCAGATATCGTCGCAGGCCTGTACACGACGATTGCTATGCTCACGGCCATCATTCACCAGTCGCGCGTCGGCGTGGGGCAGGAAATCGACATGGCGCTGTTCGATTGCCAAACCGCCGCGCTTGCCAATCAGGCGACGAATTATCTCGCGGGCGGCATGACCCCGACCCGGCTCGGCAATTCGCATCCCAACATCGTGCCGTACCAGGTCTTCGCGACGGCCGATGGATTTTTCATTCTGGCGATCGCCAACGATCAGCAGTTCCGGCGGTTCTGCAAGGCCTCCGGCCAGAACGCGCTTGCGCGCGATCCGCATTTTACAACCAACAAGGACCGCGTGCACAATCGTTTTGCGCTGGTTTCTCTGCTTGAGCCGATCTTTCGCGAACGCAGCACGGCACAGTGGATCTCATTGCTCGAGAGCGCCAACGTTCCGTGCGGGCCCATCAACCGCGTCGATCAGGTCTTTTCCGACCCGCAAGCTGTTGCTCGCAGTCTCGCGGTCGACATCCAGCACTCTGCCGGCGACCCCCTGAAGCTGGTCGCAAGCCCATTGCGGCTTTCGAAAACGCCGCCGGAATACCGCTCTGCACCGCCACGCCTTGGGCAAGATACCGATGACGTGTTGCGTGAATTACTGGAGCTGGATCTTCCTGAGATTGCGCGATTGCGCCGGAAGAACGTGATCGGGTAGGCGTATTCGTGGAATTAACTCGGCTACTGAGAGATAGTGCCATGCCGTACGAACTCTATTACTGGGCCGGAATTCAGGGCCGCGGTGAGTTCGTTCGGCTGGCGCTGGAAGAGGCGGACATTGAGTACATTGATGTCGCGAGAACGACGGGCGGCGATGAAAAAATGATGCGGCTCATGCGGCGTGAACGCGCGCGTCCCTCTTTCGCGCCGCCGTTTCTGAAGGTCGGTTCTGTCACGATCGGGCAAACTGCCAATATCCTGCTGTTCCTTGGCGAGCGCCACGGCCTTTCGCCGAAGAGCGACGTCGGCCGTTTCTGGACGCACCAGCTGCAGCTCACCATGGCAGACCTGATTGCCGAAGTTCACGACGGCCATCACCCGATCGCCGGAAGTCTGTATTACGAGGACCAGCTGACGGAGGCCGCGCGGCGCACGAAATACCTGCGCGAAGAGCGGCTGCCAAAATATCTCGGCTATTTTGAGCGCGTGCTGGCACAGAACGGAAATTGGCTTGTGGGAAGACGCCTCACCTATGCGGATCTGTCACTATTCCAGATCGTCGAGGGTCTTCGCTACGCCTTTCCAAAGGCAATAAAGCGGCTGGAACGGAACTGCACACGGCTCACCGGCCATCATGATCGTGTGGCGAGCCGTCCGCGTATTGCCGCACATCTGTCTTCAGATCGCCGCCTTCCATTTACCAATGACGATCTTTTTCGCCAATATCCGGAACTGGATTCCTGATTTCTGCCAGCTGTTATGGTTAAGCGCTCGCTCGAATTGAACAGCGGTCAGGAAAGGAAAAATAGCGCTTCCCCGCCGCATACTTCCGCCTGGGAGGTGGGACATGCGCATTGTGGCGCTTGTTGGGTTGCTTGTACTGGTATCGTCAGGCGCGGCGGCACGGTCGGGCGCCGATTCCAATAACCCTGTCCCACTTGGCTCGCCTCCGCTGGTAATTCCATCCGGGCTCATAAGCGAAGGCCCTCCAGGGGCCTTGGTTCCGGATTCCGCTCCGGTTCTCGATGATAGCAACACCGGGGATCTAACGGGCGGACCGTTTTCCTCTGGGACGAGTTCCCAGCGCGCCGTCCAGCACCACTATGACTCGTTTCAAAGCGGCGGCATCCGCTTCAATGTTGCCAATCTCAAGATTTTCGGCGGCCAGATCGGTGGAAACGGCGTCTATCGCGGCGCAGTGGCCACGCTGAACTGGAACTATTGATCCCCGCGCCACTTTTCCGTCACGCCCTCTTGCAGTAATGCTCGCGCCTCGCGCGTACCCAAAGCGCTCTCGTGAAGGATAAGAACGATGTCGTACAAGGTTGCCGTCGTCGGCGCGACCGGGAATGTCGGGCGCGAAATGCTGAACGTCCTGTCGGAGCGCGCCTTTCCGGCCGGCGAAGTTGTGGCGCTGGCTTCCACCAGATCTGTGGGGACAGAGGTGTCGTTCGGCGACAGGACACTGAAGGTGAAGGCCCTCGACTATTTCGATTTCCGCGGCACAGATATCTGCCTGATGTCGGCGGGATCGGCGATTTCGAAACTGTGGGCGCCAAAGATTGCCGATGATGGCGCGATTGTGATCGACAATGCCTCGTATTGGCGAATGGATCGCGAAGTGCCGCTGGTGGTGCCGGAGGTGAATGCGCACGTTCTCGAAACCGGCATCAAGAACGGCATCATCGCGAACCCCAACTGCTCGACCGCGCAGCTCGTCGTCGCACTGAAGCCGCTGCATGATTTCGCGACCATCAAGCGGGTTGTCGTCTCGACCTATCAATCGGTTTCCGGCGCCGGCAAGGCGCCGATGGATGAACTGTTCCGCCAGACGCGCGCAATCTTCGTCGCCGATCCGATCGAGAAGACGCTGTTCACGAAACAGATCGCGTTCAATGTGATCCCGCATATTCAAGACTTCAAGGACTCGGGCTTCACCAACGAAGAATTCAAGATGATGGTGGAGACGCAGAAGATTCTCGATCCCAACATTCAGCTGGTCGCGACCTGTGTGCGCGTGCCGGTTTTCATTGGACATTCGGAGAGTGTGAACATCGAGTTCGAGAAACCGATCTCGGCGGAGAAGGCACGCAGCATTCTCCGCGAGGCGCCGGGCGTGCTTGTCATCGATAAGCGCGAGGACGGCGGCTACATCACGCCGGTTGAAGCAGCGGGCGAGGACGCGACATATGTCAGCCGCATTCGCAAAGATCCCACAGTCGAACATGGACTTGCGATGTGGGTTGTCTCGGACAATCTGCGCAAGGGCGCCGCGCTCAACGCCGTCCAGATTGCAGAGTGCCTGATCAACCGCAAAATCCTGAAGAAAGCAGCATGACGAACGACGGCTTTGCGGCGCTGGTGCAGCGCCTCGGGTCGGCGGCGACGGCCGGCGATGGCGAGGACTTCGCCGCGTGCTTCACGGAAGATGGCGTTTACAACGACTACGTCTACGGCCCGCACCGCGGCCGCGCTGCCATCGCGGACATGCTGACCGACCTGTTCCATCGCGATGCGGCAGAGTACGACTGGACATTCTTTGATCCTGTAACGGACGGCACAACCGGCTATGCGCGCTCGCTATCCAGGTTTGTCTCCACGATTCCGGAGTTCAAAGGCCGCGAGGTCGTCATCGACGGGATCAGCCGATTCGTGCTGAAGAGCGGGCTGATCGCAGAGTATCATGAGAGCGTGAATGGCGGTCTGGCCATGGCCCAGCTCGGGGTAGCGCCGGAGCGCATTGCAAAGGTGATGGCGAAGTGGGCGAAGCGCCTGCACGCGAATCCCGAGGTCCAAGACTATGCGGAGGAAGTGCGCGCCCGCTATATTGGCGGCCGCTGAGCGCCACACCTGTCCAATCGAGCTCTTCGCCATGACCGCGACTCGCCCTCGCCGCTCCGTGCTTTATATGCCGGGGTCAAATGCGCGCGCTCTCCAAAAAGCTCGCGAACTTCCGGCAGATGCCCTGATCCTCGATCTCGAGGACGCCGTCGCGCCGGACGCGAAGGCACTGGCGCGCAATCAGGTGTGCCGTGCGGTTGCGGAAAGGAGCTTCGGCAAACGCGAAGTCGTTATCCGCGTCAATGCGCTCTCCACAATATGGGGCGAAACCGACTTGCGCGCAGCAGTATCCGCCGGACCTGACGCTGTCCTGGTACCGAAGGTTTCCAGCTCGCGCGACCTTGCCGAGATCGAGAGCCGTCTTGGACCTGCGAACATCGCACTCTGGGCCATGATGGAGACGCCGCTGGCGATTCTGAATGCGCGCGAAATTGCTGCCGCCGGCGGCAGGCTTGCTTGTCTTGTGATGGGCACGAACGACCTCATCAAGGAATTCCGCGGCAGGCATACGCCGGATCGTCAAAACCTGTCCGCTGCCCTCGGCATCTGTGTCGCGGCCGCGCGTGCCTACGGCCTCTCGATCATAGACGGTGTCTTCAATGATATTCAGGATACGGATGGATTCAGGGCAAGCTGCCTGCAGGCGCGCGCGTTCGGATTCGACGGCAAGACGCTGATTCATCCCTTACAGCTAGCGTCCTGCAATGAGATTTTCGCGCCATCGGCGAAAGAAGTCGAAGCTGCGCGAAAAATCATCGCGGCCTTCGAGTCGCCGGAGAACCAGGGCAAAGGCGCAATTGCGCTCGAAGGACGTATGGTCGAACGCCTTCACGCCGAGATCGCCCGTGGCACCGTCGCGCTCGCCGACGCAATCGCCGCGCTGGAGCGCATATGAGCAAAGCGTCTGGCGGGAATTTCTTCGAGGACTTTCAGGTGGGTCAGCGCATTCGGCACGCGACCCCGCGCACGCTCACCCAAGGCGATGCCGCATTGTACGTGGCGCTTTGTGGCTCGCGCTTCTGCTTACAGTCCAGCGAGGTGCTGGCGCGCACGCTGGGCTACAAGCACGCGCCGCTGGATGAACTGCTCGTGTTCCACACGGTTTTCGGCAAAAGTGTTCCCGACATCTCGCTGAACGCCGTCGCCAATCTCGGTTACGCGGAGGGGCGTTTCTTCCGGCCGGTCTATCCGGGAACAACACTCTCTGCCGTCTCCGAAGTCATCGGGCTCAAGGAGAATTCCAATCATGAGACTGGAATCGTCTATGTTCGCACCGAGGGACGCAACGAGGATGACGAGCTGATTCTCTCTTATGTGCGCTGGGTCATGGTGGGCAGGCGGGAGCGCGACGCTGCCGTTCCTCCCCCGTATGTTCCGGAACTCGCCAACGCAGTCGCGCCTGACAATTTGGTTGTGCCGCAGTACGTTGGCTTCTGCGCGTTTTTCGATCCCGAAGTATCGGGCAGCCCATATCTCTGGGAGGATTATAAGCCCGGCGAGAAAATCGATCACCATGATGGTGTGACGATCGAAGAAACCGAGCACATGACGGCAACGCGACTGTACCAGAACACCGCGCGCGTGCATTTCAACCAATTCGAGGAATCGAAAGGTCGCTTCGGACGCAGGCTCGTGTATGGCGGCCATGTTATGAGCCTTGCCCGCGCGCTGTCGTTCAACGGACTGGCGAATGCGATTGCCATTCTCGCAATCAATGGTGGACGCCATGTCAACCCGCTGTTCGCGGGCGATACGGTGTTCGCCTGGTCGCAGGTGCTCGATAAAGCTGAGATTCCGGGCCGTGCCGATTGCGGCGCATTGCGGGTCAGGCTGGTCGCCGCAAAGAATCTCCCTTGCGCCGCATTTCCCGATAAGGATGCGAATGGACATTATCCGGACAACGTAATTCTAGATTTTGATTACTGGGCGCTCATGCCCCGCCGCCGCTAATGCCGAACAGAATTGCCACGCATTATCGCGCTCTCGTCGCGAAAGGAGAGCTTGCGGCTGACGCAGCGCAGGAACGCGCCGTGCAACGGTTTCAGGCGCTCGCCGCATCGCTGCCGAAATTTCGCTCTGTCCATTTTTTGCTTTCGCCGCGGCGGCCGCCGAAGGGAATCTATCTCTGGGGCGATGTCGGCCGCGGCAAATCCATGCTGATGGATCTGTTCTTCGAAGGCGCGCCCGCAAAGCCGAAACGGCGCGTGCATTTCAATGCCTTCATGGTGGAAACGCATGCGCGCATCCACGAAGAACGCCAGCGCGGGACGAGCGATCCCATCGAACCGGCCGCCCAGGCGATCGCCCGCGGAGCGATGCTGCTCTGCTTCGACGAATTTCAGGTTACTGACGTGGCGGACGCCATGATTCTCGGCCGGCTGTTCGAGCGGCTACTTTCGCTCGGCGTCGTGATTGTCGCCACGTCCAACATGCCGCCGGAGCGATTGTACGCAGGCGGTCTCAATCGCCAACTGTTTGTGCCCTTCGTTCAAATGATCGAAGAGCGTCTCGAGATTCTCGAGCTGGACGGTCCGGTCGATTATCGCCTTCAGCGCCTCTCGCAGCTCGACACTTATGTGACGCCGCTTGGACCGGATGCTGATGCGAAAATGGACGCCGCGTGGGAGCGGCTGACGGATCAGAGAAGTGGGCGGCCGCAAACACTCGCGGTGCTCGGGCGCAAGCTGCGCGTGCCGCAGGCGGCCAAGGGTATCGCGCGCTTCTCATTTTACGACCTCTGCGAGCAGCCGCTCGCCGCCGCAGATTATCTGGAACTCGCACAGCACTTTCATACTGTACTCATCGATCGCATTCGCGTCCTGCGACCGGAGCAGCGCAACGAAGTCCGCCGTTTCATCACGCTCATCGATACGTTCTACGACGAAAACGTGAAGCTGATCTGCTCCGCCGCGGCGCTCCCGAACAAGCTGTACCCCTCCGGTGAAAATGCCGACGCCTTCCGGCGAACTGCGTCCCGCCTTGGCGAGATGCAAAGCGCGAAGTACCTGCGCCGGGGCCACGCCGTCCATAATCTGCAGGATGCCGGGATGGCGCGTCCACGTGAAGGACACAAAGCCTGAAGGGCGCGCTGGCCCAAAGCTACGGCCCGCGGTATCCTGCCGGGAAAGCGGGGAGGTTCCCATGAAACCGAGAACGATTGGGTCAACGGCAAAACTGATCGCCGTTTGCTGCGGTGCAGTGTTGTGCGCAGGGTACCAATCCGCCGCGGCGGGCAAGGCGCAAATTGTCACCTTTGATCCAGCGGGATCGATCGGAACCTATCCCTGGCAAGCGAACGAGGACGGCAGCATCGTCGGGTTCTGGTACGATTCAGCCGAGAACGTCACCAAAGGTTTCATCCGTGCGCCCGACGGAACAATCACTGAATTCGATCACGTGGATTCCAAGGTTACTGCCGCGTACGATATAACCAAGGACGGCACCAGCACGGGATATTGGACGGTCGACGCCGGCAATCACCCCGGCTTCGTCCGCACGCCGGATGGCACCATGACGGAATTCCACGCGCCAGGTGACGACAACGGCACCTTCCCGATCGCGATCACCAATAGGGGCGTGATCACCGGCGCCTACTACGACTTCTATTCGATTCCGCACGGCTTCGTGCGCAAGGCGAGCGGGAAGATCAAGACCTTCGATGTGACCGGCGACACGTATGGCACGAACCCCATGGGCATCAATTCAAGCAATGTGATCGCCGGCCACTGGGACGACGAAAGCGGCGTCGTTCATGGGTTTGTCCGCGCGGCCGATGGCACGCTTACGAGTTTCGACGCTCCGAACGCGCCTGGCGGCACATTCGCGCAAAGCATCAACGCGGGGGGCACCATTGCCGGCTACTACGCCGATTCCAATTTCCTGTTCCATGGCTTTGTGCGTAGCGCAGAGGGAACCATCACGACGTTCGATGCGCCAGGCGCGATCTCAACGGTGGCGAGCAGCATAAACAAAAAGGGGAAGATCGCGGGCTATTATCTCGACGCCAATTATAGAGCACATGGTTTCGTCCGGAGTGCAGACAGCAAGATCAAAACCTTTGACGTCGCAGGCGCGACCGGCACCTACCCCAATGCTATCAATAATGATGGGCTCGTCACTGGCTGGTACACCACGCCGGACGAGAACTATCACGGATTTCTGCAGAGTAATTGATCCGGAACGCGGCGAAGCTTTCCGTCAGGATACAAGGGGTCGAGCGATGGAACTTAGCAAGAACATTCCTTGACTTTTACCCTTGCCGTGGTTAGGTGTCCGCCCCCTGAATGTCAGGCCCGAAGGCCTACATCTTGGGGTGAAAGGGCACGGAATGACCGATCTCTCCCGCCAGATCTGGGACATGAAATACCGGTTGAAGGCGCCGGACGGCACACCCGTGGACCAGACACAGGAGGACACCTGGGCCCGTGTGGCGCTTGCCGCTGCGCACGCGGAAGCTCCTGATCAGCGCTCGAAATGGGCATTCGAATTCGCGGGCGCGCTTGCCGGCCACCGCTTCATGCCGGCGGGACGCATTCTGGCGGGTGCCGGGACTGACCGCAGTGTGACCCTCTTCAACTGCTTTGTCATGGGCACTATCCCGGATTCGATGGATGGAATCTTTTCGCACCTGCGCGAAGCGGCACTGACGCTGCAGCAGGGCGGTGGCATCGGCTACGATTTCTCCACCCTGCGCCCGCGCGGCGCGCCGGTGCGGGGCGTGGGTGCGGATGCCTCCGGCCCCGTCTCCTTTATGGAGGTCTGGGACGCCATGTGCCGCACCATCATGAGCGCCGGCTCCCGCCGCGGCGCGATGATGGCGACTCTTTCGTGCGATCACCCGGACATTGAAGCGTTCATCGAGGCAAAGCGCGCGCCGGGCCGGCTTACCATGTTCAATCTTTCGGTGTTGGCGAGCGATACCTTCATGCAGGCCGTGAAGGACGACGCGGAATGGTCGCTTCAGTTCGAGGGCTGCGTGTTTCGCACCGTACGCGCGCGCGAGCTGTGGGACCGCATCATGCAGTCTACTTATGAAACAGCGGAGCCCGGCGTCATTTTCATCGATCGGGTTAACGCGGAAAACAATCTCGCTTATTGCGAGACCATTCGTGCGACCAACCCCTGCGGCGAGCAGCCGTTACCCCCGTATGGCGCATGTTTGCTGGGCTCGATTAATCTCGCGAAGCTGGTGAAGCATCCGTTCGAAGATGGAGCGGCGCTGGATGAAGCGGAGCTGGAGAGGCTCACGCGCGTTGCGGTAAGATTTCTCGATGACATTATCGATGTCTCGCGCTTTCCGCTTCCGGAACAGCGCGCGGAAGCGATCGCGAAGCGGCGCATTGGCCTGGGTGTAACGGGAGTGGCCGACGCGCTCATCTTCTGCCGCACACGCTACGGCTCGGCGGAAAGCCTGCAGCTCATCGAGCGCTGGCTTTCGATCCTGAGTCATGCGGCCTATGCGGCGTCGGTCGGGATTGCAGAACAGAAGGGCGCCTTTCCGCTGTTCGATCGCAACGAATATCTCGCGCGGCCGAATATCCGGCGTTTGCCGGAAAAAATCCGCAATGCTATCGCCGAACATGGCATTCGGAATGCGCTTGTCACGTCGATCGCGCCAACCGGAACGATTTCGCTGTTCGCGGGCAACGTCTCGAGCGGCGTCGAGCCCGTGTTTGCATACACCTATTCGCGCAAAGTCCTGCGGCCGGACGGCACGCAGAGCGAAGAACCAGCCGAGGATTATGCTTTGCGGCCCTTCCTCGCCCGCTTCGGCGAAAACACGCCGCTGCCGGACTATTTCGTCACCGCGCAGACACTTTCGCCGGAGGATCATCTCGCCGTCCAGGCGACCGCGCAGAAATACATCGATAGCTCGATTTCCAAAACGATCAACGTGCCGGCGGACATTTCGTTCGAGGCGTTCGAGGACGTGTATCTCAAAGCCTATGCGATGGGCTGCAAGGGCTGCACGACCTATCGTCCGAGCGCGGTGAGGGGCTCGGTGCTGGAGATCTTGACGGAGGCTAAACAGGCGGAAGCAAAGCCAGCTCAGACGGCGCCGCCGATTCCTGCGCCGATCGAAAATCCCGACGAGCCGACGCTCCCCTTACCACTGCCGCATACGTTTGCGCGGCTGAGGCAAGAAGGCGGTGTTGTGTACATGACGCAGCCGCTGGCGCGGCCCGAAGTGCTGCTCGGCCAGACCTATAAAATCAAATGGGCCGATACCGACCACGCCTTCTACATCACGATTAACGACATCCAAGTGGACGGCCGCAGACGGCCGTTCGAGATCTTCATCAACTCGAAGAATATGGAAGCGTACGCCTGGACCGTCGCGCTGACGCGCATGATCAGCGCCGTCTTCCGGCGCGGTGGCGATGTCTCATTTGTGGTGGATGAGTTGAAAGCGGTGTTCGATCCGCGCGGCGGGCAGTGGATGAGCGGGCGCTATGTGCCATCGCTCCTCGCGGCCATCGGCGAGGTCATCGAGCGACACCTGATTGCCACCGGATTCATGGCGCCGCGCGAGGCACTGGTGCCGGAGGAGGTGCGCGCAATGGCCGTGGGTGCGGAGGGCGCGCCAGCCCGGCCCTGCCCGCGCTGCGGCTCCGCCAGCTTCGTCAAGCTGGAAGCCTGCGACACCTGTATCTCCTGCGGTTACTCCCGCTGCGCGTAAGATAGGCCGCCAACCGATCCTCCGCATGCGCTATTCCAGCCGATTTTTTCTCTATGCGCCTTTTGCTGCGCTCCTGATTTTAGCGGCCTTAGCCATGATCCATTGGTGGATCGTGGCGGCTACGCTCTCCAAACGCCTCGACGCCGCGAACGGACATGAGATCATGCCGGGCGTAGTGCTGCGGTTTTCCGATAGGAAGATCGGAGGCTTTCCGTTTCGGCTCGACACGGTTCTGAAGAATGTCCGCTTGTCCGTGAACGATGTAGCCGGTCCCGTTTCATGGTCGAGCGAGGACTTCGCTATGCATGCGCTCACCTATGGCCGCGATCAGGCGATTCTCGAGGCGGCGGGTAAGCAGACGCTCTCCTGGCGCGATGCAATGGGCAAGGAGCACCGCTTCGACTTTCTACCCGGAAGCTTCCGCGCCAGCGCATCTCTGCATGACGGCAGGTTGGAACGATTCGACTCCGAGATCCGCGATCTCGACGGCGACGATTTCCGGAGCGGAAATGCACAACTGCACTTCCGGTCTCATGGCGGCGGGATCGACGTCTATCTCAAGTTTGACGACGCGCACATCGCCAGCGGCTATGCCGCCGCGCTTGGCCCGGCGGTCGAGAGCCTGACGGCCAGCGCCTCGCTCGATCATTCGCTGATCCTGACGAAGCTGCTGCAAGGCAAAGATGCGCCTGAGAACGCGCTGGAAGAATGGCGGCAGAACGGCGGAAAGATCACGGTCAGTGACTTGGCGTTGAAACGGAACGTGCAAGATGCGCGCTTTTCCGGAGCGCTGTCGCTCGATTCTGCGCACGATCTGAGCGGCACGCTTTCGGGCAATTCGGCAGGCTCATCGCTCCGGTTCACCGGCAACCGGATCGGGATATCAGGGTCTCCGCGCCCGTGAGCGGCCGAAATTCGGCGCCGGCGTATCCTGGCCCGCTTCCACAACGCCGCGGCGAATGGCGCGCGTGCGGGTGAAGAGATTGAACAGCGTATCGCCGTCGCCCCAGCGAATGGCGCGCTGAAGTGCCGTCAAATCTTCGTTGAAGCGCCCCAGCATTTCCAGCACCGCTTCGCGATTATTGAGGAACACATCGCGCCACATCGTGGGATCGGACGCGGCAATTCGGGTGAAATCACGAAAACCGCCAGCCGAATATTTGATCACCTCGCCCTGCGTGACGGTTTCCAAATCGGCGGCGGTGCCCACGATATTGTAGGCAATGAGATGCGGCACGTGGCTGGTGATGGCGAGCACGAGATCGTGGTGCTTGGCGTCCATGACCTCCACCTCGCTGCCGCACCGATGCCAGAACGTCTTCACCTTTTCCACGGCCTGAGGATCCGTTTCCGGCGGTGGCGTGAGCACGCACCAGCGACCCTCAAACAGCTCCGCAAATCCAGCTTCCGGGCCGGATTGTTCGGTCCCGGCAATGGGATGCGCCGGCACGAAGTGGACGCCCTTCGGGATGTGCGGGCCGACGTCTCGGACCACCGCCGTCTTGACCGAACCGACGTCGCTCACGATCGCGCCCGGCTTGAGTTCCGAAGCAATTTCCCGGGCAAGCGGTCCAAAGGCACCCACCGGTGTTGCCAGCACGACGAAATCCGCGTCGCGCACCGCAGGGATTGGCGTGTCATGCAGCGAGTCCGCAAAACCAATAGTGTTTGCTATCTCGAGCGTCTCCGGATGCCTCGCATGGCCGGCAACGTGCGCGGCAAGGCCCGCCCGCCGGATGGCATGCGCCATCGAAGCGCCGATAAGGCCGATGCCGAGCAAGGCGACTTTTCCGAACAGCGGTTTGGAGTCGATCGTCATGCCTTACGCTTGCATGAACGCGCGAAGCGCCGCAACTGCTGCGCGATTGGCTTCCTCGAGCCCGACTGTCATTCGCAGGCAATGCGGCAGGCCATAGGCAGTGGTCGGACGCAGAATTATTCCGCGTTCAATCAGGAATCGATCCGCTGCCTTGGCAGTTTCCGCATTGGGAAATTGGATCAGTACAAAATTCCCGGCACTCTCGTCGACACGCAAACCGAGAGCCGTTATTTCCCGGGCCAGCCACCTTCGCCAGGTGTCGGTGTGCGCGACGGCCCTCCTTAGGTGGGCCTGATCGCGCAGAGCCGCGGTGGCCGCGTGCTGCGCCGTCACTGAGACATTGAACGGCCCGCGCACGCGATTGAGCACGTCGGCAACAGCGGGCGGGCAAAACGCCCATCCCACCCTCAAGCCAGCAAGCCCATACGCTTTCGAGAAGGTCCGCGTCATCACGACATTATCGAATTTCTTGACCAGTTCAGCGCCGGATTCGTAATCCGTGCTGTGCAAATATTCGGCGTAGGCCGAATCGATCACCAGCAGCACGTCCGGGGGAATCCCCGCATGCAAATGGCGCAGCGCTTCGCCAGAAATATAGGTTCCGGTCGGATTGTTCGGATTGGCAATAAACACGACGCGCGTGCGCGGTGTCAGTGTCGCAAGCATTCGCTCCAAGTCAACGCGCAAGTCCGGCTCAGGCGCCGCAACGGCCGACGCACTGTTGGCGAGCGCAATCGTGCGATAAACCAGAAAAGCATGCGCGCTGAAGAGTACTTCGTCGCCAGGACGGAGATACGCGTGGCCGATCAGCCCCAACAGTTCATCGGAGCCATTTCCGCATACGATGCGCGGGGCATCGAGGCTATGAATTTCGCCGATCGCCTGCCGCAAGACTTCCGCGCTTCCGTCTGGATAAAGATCCAATGCTGCGGCGGCCGCCCGATGGGCTTCCATCGCGGCCGCGCTGGGCCCAATTGCAGATTCGTTGGAGGCGAGTTGATACGCGCGCGCCGGCGCACCTGCGCGCGCGCCGATATAGGCTGCAATCTCGAGCACGCCGGGTTTTGGCGCAGGGCTTTTCATTGCTCCTCGCAGGCGAAGATCGGGCCATTGTTAGGCGGCGATAGACCAGGAAGCAAAGCCGGCAAGGTTGACACGCTGCTCTGCCGCCCTTAACCGCCGCAAGAACAGCGATTCCCGAGATGCCCGAAGCGATCGAACCAAGTTTTCCCCGCCCACTGCTCGCGCCTCATGTGGAGCGTGGGCAGGCGATGCGCTTTGACGAGCCGCTGTCACTCGACTGTGGGCGCAGCATTGCCCCATTCACCATTGCCTACACGACGTACGGCACTCTGAATGTCGCGCGCTCCAACGCCATTCTCATCTGTCATGCGTTGAGCGGCGACCAGTTTGCCACAGACACGCATCCGGTGACGGGAAGGGCAGGGTGGTGGACCACGATGGTGGGACCAAGCAAGCCGATTGACACGGACCGGTACTTCGTCATTTGCCCCAACGTCATCGCGGGCTGCATGGGCTCCTCCGGTCCCGCGGAAATCAATCCCGCCACCGGCGAGCCCTTCGCCCTCGATTTTCCGATCGTGACGATTCACGACATGGTGCGCGCGCAGGCGCGACTTCTCGATGCGCTGGGTATCGAAAAGTTGCTGTCCATCACCGGCGGCTCGATGGGCGGCATGCAAGTTCTTCAGTGGGTCGCGAGTTATCCCGAACGCGTGATCTCCGCAATTCCGATTGCGACTTCGGCACGGCACACGGCGCAGAACATTGCACTGCATGAAATCGGCCGCCAGGCAATCATGGCCGATCCAAACTGGCGGGGCGGCAACTACCAGATCGAAGGCGTACAGCCGTCAAAGGGATTGGCGGTAGCCCGCATGGTAGGACATGTGAGTTATCTCTCCGAGGCCGCACTCGAGCAGAAATTCGGGCGGGGGCTGCAGGGCCGGCACGCCTTCTCGTACGGATTCGGTCCCGACTTTCAGGTCGAGAGCTACCTGCACCATCAAGGCAGCACCTTCGTCGAACGTTTCGACGCCAATTCCTATCTCTACATCACCCGCGCGATGGATTACTTCGATCTCGCGGCTGACTATGGAGGCGATCTCGCAAAGGCTTTCGCCGGCGCAAGTACGCAATTCAAGATCGTGTCATTCACGAGCGACTGGCTGTTCCCAACCGCCGAGAACAAACGCATTTCCGACGCGCTGACCTTATCTGGAGTTCCCGTCGAATTTCAGGAGATCGAGAGTCAGCGTGGCCATGATGCTTTCCTCCTCGAGGAACCTGAGCTATTTGCAGCAACGCGAACCTTCCTCGGTCGCGTCTCAGAGCAGCTGGACGCGTGACGGCGAGCGAAAGGACCGCGAGGGTCGCGGTCCCTTCGCCGCAGACCGATTCTTCAGGTTTTGTGACCAAGTAGTTTCAGCGCCTGATTGAGGTGATCTTCGCCGAGCTTGTAGAAGCCGCGGGTGCAATAAGCGCGGCCGGAGTCTCGCTCCTTAACGGCCTGCTGCTGATTTGCGGATTGCTGGCTTGTTTCGAGCGCCGTTCGCACTTGCGAATCCAGATCGCGACAGGTGATCTGCGTTGCTTCGGCTGCAGATGCTGCGGACGCGCTTAGGAGCAGGCCGAGGCAGATCGCTGCGGCAGGCATAAATTTCGAGTAATGCATGAGCTCCTCCAGGAGTTGACGCCGGTACAGTCCGGCGCTTCGGACATAGGAGAGGGACGCGGATCGTCAAAGGCGCGCACAGCTGCCATGCGCAACTGAGATATCGGCGTGATAGCGCCGGTCGAGGTCCTCATAAGCGTCGGCCTGCACAACGGGCTATGAGGACTGCCTTGCCCGTTACGCATAACGCGACTGATGCAGCCGCATTGCGTCCAATCAGGCGGGCGCGGGCGTGAGGAACCGTTTCGGTTTTTTCAAGGCGCGGACGGGAGCGATGGCGTACATTGATTTCGTTGCCTCCACGAGATGAACGCCGGCCAATCGCGGCCAAAGGATCTGAGCCGTCTTCTCCCAGGCGGCTCCCGTCCGAACCAGTCGCCGCGACTTGATCGGCGGCATCAAGAGCGCCGTATCCCATCGTTCCGGCAGGAACATGGATTCCCGCAGCACACGATCGAGCTGGGCACGCGTGAACGGGCGGCCATGAGAAAACGGGGAGCGATCTACCTGCGCCCACAAGCTTGCCCGGTTCGGCGCCACGACCAGAAGGCGGCCGGCAGGCGCAAGCGAGCGCCACACTTGCCGCATCAGCGAGCGAACGCTTTCGGCGCCTTCGATGCCATGGACCATCAATACCCGGTCAAACATGGCATCCGGGAACGGAAATCCCTCTTCGTCCGCGATGAGCGAGAGCGAGCAACCGTCCGGCCAGCAAAATGCGCCCTGTTGCTCCGGCATAAGGGCGATGACACGTTCGGCTTCCAGGGCGAACGCCCTGAGATACGGCACAGCAAAGCCATAGCCGAGCACGCGCTGGCCGCTGAGGTCGGGCCATAACAGCCGCAGCCGCCGCTGGATCAGCCGCCGTGTCACCAGGCCCATCGGCGAGTCGTAGAAGGCCGCCAGATTTTCCGAATCGGACAGCATGGCTCCTGCGTAGTCCTGAGTCTTACGGGCTTCAATACCACGGCTGGGTTGCTACACTCCGTTCGGAGGTTCCCCATGCCGCTCCAAGTCGAACTGGTCCCCTGTCTGGCCGATAACTACGCCTATTTAGTTTACGATCCGGAAGCGTCGATTTGTGCCGCGGTGGACCCGTCCGAAGCCGCGCCGGTGAGAACTGCACTGGTCGCGCACGGGCTGAAACTCACGCACATCCTGAACACCCATCACCACTGGGATCACACCGGCGGCAATCTTCCCCTCAAACAGGAATTCGGCGCGACCATTATCGGTCCAGCCAAGGACCGCGACCGGATTCCAGGGATCGACGTCGGCGTCGACGAATCCGCCCCGTGGCAGTTTGGCGGACATACGGCGCGCATTCTGGAAATTCCGGCTCACACCCGGGCGCATATCGCGTTTGCGTTCGAGGATGAGCAGATCGTCTTCACGGGCGACACGCTGTTCGCCATGGGCTGCGGGCGTCTCTTCGAGGGCACACCGCGAATGATGTGGACGAGCCTTTCCAAATTGATGCGCCTTGCCGACGATACTAAAGTCTATTGCGGACATGAATACACGCTTAACAATGGGCGTTTTGCCTTGACGCTCGAGCCGGAGAACGCGGACCTCCAGATGCGGATGCGTGAAGTCGAAACGTGCCGGGCAAACTCTCAGCCGACCATTCCGTCCACGATTGGCATGGAGAAAAAGACAAATCCCTTTTTGCGCTCGGACTCGCCGGAGATTCGAAAAACCCTCGGCATGCAAAACGCAGATGATGTCTCGGTGTTTGCGGAGGTTCGGCGGCGGAAGGACGTGTTCTAACGGTCGCCGGACTTCTTCTCGTCCGAGCTGCCGACGGCGGCATCGGCGGCGGCGCCTGCTACGTGTGCCGTGACGCTTACCGCAGTGCCCGCGACGCTCACCCCGGCACTGGCCGCGCTCACGCCGGCCCCTACAACCGCAGTTCCCGCATCGATAGCGGCGCAGCCGGACAAAACCGCTGCAACAAGACCCAATGCCAGAATGCGCGGCATATGACAGCTCCTTCGTTTCATCGCGAAACGATAGCACAGCAGGTTGACGATTGCATGGGGCCGCTGCGGAGGTCCGGGTGGCTGGGTGACCGCTACAGAAAAAAGCCGGGGCGCCTGGAAGCGCTAAGCTGGCCGCAAGATATTCTCAGACGGCGGTTAATGAAGGATCCTAAAATCGCGGTCATCTTCCTGGTCTTCGTCTTCTGCCATCTGCTCGAGATTTGCCGCGATCAGGAGGAGGCGGCACCGCTCATCGCCCGATTTTTCCTCGGCGACTTCGCGGTACAGGAGCGCAAGCTGCCGGCATTCTTCTGGTCCCATGATGTTATGCTCTCTAGGCGGCACGGGCATTCTCTGCCCGGCGACAACGACTGTCATTGCGCTGAATCAATCCGAAGTTCCCGTCACGTAACGCCCGTCAGGCGGTGAATTCCATGGCAATGGCGGAGAAGTGCATGATGGCCGCAATCAGCACAAACGCATGCCAGATCGCCTTGTGGAACGGGATTCGCTCGGCGAGGTAAAAGATAACGCCCGCGGAATACACAAGGCCGCCGGCGATCAGAAGCCAGAAATCGACATGGGCGACGGACGCTGCGAGCGGTTTGAGAATCGTAATCGCCATCCATCCCATGCCAAGGTACAGGCCGATGCTTACGGCCTCGAACTTTCGTGGAAAGAGGACTTTTAGCGCAATGCCGATTGTCGCGCACAGCCAGATGGCGCTCAGGATGAGATCACTTTCCGGATGCGCGAGCCGATTGGCGGCAAAGGGCGTGTAAGTCGCCGCGATCATGATGAAGATGGCGGAGTGATCAAGGCGCCTGAGTACCTGCTTCGACGGCCGGTGGTGCGGCATGAGATTGTAGGCGGCCGATGCCAGAATCATCGTCATCAGCCCCGCGCAATAGATCGAAACGCTGACCACCACTGGCAATCCGGTCACGTGCCAAAGTAACCACAGGCTTGCATTGATCGCGAAGAGGATGCCCGCCACGTGAATCCCCAGATCCACAAGGTGCTCATTCCTCGAATAGAGGCGCTGAACCGCAGCCCGCATGATTACCGTTCCCCTACCGCGCGATAGTACAGCGCAGTCGTACCTTCACGACAGAGAGAAAATGCAGGGCACGGAATTTGGTTCGCGATGACGATGGCCTGCTAAACGACACTGAAACCGCGAAACCGATTGCCGATGCCATCCTTCAACTCGCCAGATGGGCGGGCGTGGTTGTTCCTCGGCTCCTGTCGCGCATTCTCTCTGCGGGAATAGCTGAAGCGATCCCCGGCTCGGAGGGCCGCCGCCCCCTGCGAGGATTCGGACCTACGGCTGGTATTTGAAAGACAAAGACACCCGCGCGCGATAGGCAACCACTTTGCCGCCCTCCACCTTCATGTCGAATTGGGACACCTCGGCGATCCGCAGATCACGTAGGGATTTGGCCGCGGTTTCAACCGCATTCTTTGCCGCCTCTTCCCAGGAATTGCGGCTGGTGCCGATGATCTCCGTGACGCGATAGACGCCATTTTCGGACTTTGACCTGGCCATCGAATTTCCCTTTCTTAGCCACCGCGGATCGCCGGACATCCGGCCGCGAAGCGATCATACGCTTGCGGATGGCGGAAGTGTATGATGATCCGCTGATTCGAAATGGCGCGTTTCGAGAGAAAGCGATGCGGGCAATTCTCTCGAGATCTGGCCGGGGATGTGAGGGCATATGCGTTGGCACGTTAACGTAATTGCGTTCGCTTCGGTGGTGTCTTGTGCGACCGCTGCCGGCGCCGATGAGATTGCGCAAATCGAGACCTCGCTGGGAACAATCACCGTAACGCTCGATCGAGCACATGCACCCAAAACAGTTGCCAATTTCGTCAACTATGCGCGCGAAGGACATTTCGACGGCACGATGATCTATCGCGTCGAGCCGGGATTCGTCATTCAGATGGGCAGTTACGAAGCGAGCGGCATTTCGCGCCCGGTCCACGGGCCCATACCGCTCGAAAGCGGAAATGGATTGAACAATACCCGCGGCAGCGTCGCCATGGCGCGGGCAGAGGACGCCGCAAGCGCAACGGCGGAGTTTTTCATTGATCTCGCAAACAACGCCAACCTGGATCCCGCTCCGGGGGCTGCGCCCAACACGACGGGCTACGCAGTGTTCGGCAGAGTGACTTCTGGAATGGATGTGGCGGACAAGATCGCGGCCACGCCGCGCGGCGGCAAGGGGCCGTTCCCGCCCGAATCCACGCCGGCGAGCCCGATCGAAATTCGGAAGGTAACGATCAGTGAGTCGGGATCAGCGTCTGGTCACTAGCCGCACCGGTGGCGGATTTCACCGTCAAGGAATATGGCAGGGCGCGCACGCACCCTGCCACAGAAGTCGCAACAAAAATCGCTGCGTCAGTTCCCGAACGCAGCCGTGCCTTTCGGGGTACCGAGCCCCGTCGGACCGTCATAGCCGGCTTCGCCTGTGCAGAAATACTGCGCGTGTTTACGGCACGTGCCGTTGTTGCCAGTCGTAACATCGAATAAGGCCGATGAATTGGCGTAGATCGTACTAGCAGCGTCAACCGCCCCGCCATTGGCGCCGAAGATACCTCCCACCAGCGGTGCTGAGACGCTGGTACCGCCAACTACGTGCCAGGCTCCGGCAAAGTACACGGCGACACCCGTGTTCGGGTCCGCGACCGCGGACACGTCACTGATCATGCGATTCTTGCAGCGTTTGTCCGTCTGCCAAGCGGGCTTCTGGAACACGTGGCTGCAGCCGCTTCCAGCGCCGCCCCAAACCGTTTCGGCCCAGCCCCGCTTGCTACCGTCGGCGACAAGACGTGTCCCGCCCACCGCGATGACATTGGGCATGTCGGCCGGAGCCTGCTGGCCATACCCGGAATCCCCTGTGCTCGCCGTAACGGCAACGCCAGGATGATCGTAGAATGGTTCGTATTGGGCGACCCGGTTCGATTCCGTGCCGCCATAGCTGTTGCTGATCACGTGCGCGCCAAGCGCGGCAGCCGTATCGACCGCCTCCCCGAGGTGGCCAAAGGAATTGGTCTTTGCTTCGATGAGATACAACGTGCAGTTGGGGCACATGGCACTGGCCATATCAAGATCAAGCGCCGATTCGAGAGCCCAACCGTTATTCTGCGGCGGATAATGTTTCTCGTGGCCTTTCCAGTTCAGCTTCTTGAAGCAGCCATTCTTTGTCGTGCACTCCGGCAACCCCCATTGCGCGCGGTAAACGCCAAGCTCGGCTTCCGCATTGTCGTAGCCGAACGCATCGACGATGGCGACGATGGTCGACGGGCTGCCGTTTGCGGTAATCTTATAGGCGTCTCGCAGATCGGCCGGCGATTTGCCGCCGATCGGCGGGTGCGCATAAGAGAGCATATTGCCCGCCACATCGGTCACCACGTGCGAGTGGCACTGCGCCGCCAATCCCACGGCCGGTGCGCAGACCGCTCGGTAAAAAGTGTTTCCGGACCGTTGTACCGGGCCAGAAAGCGCGTGTGCGCCAGGCGAGAAACCGAACGTAACCAGTGCGGCGAGCATTCCGCCGGATAGGACTCGATACATGAAACCCCTCCCTTGGACGTTTTTGTGGATGTAGATTGAGACGCGCCTTTTAGGCATTATTCAAACACCTTATCGGCGAAAATCAATCCGCTGTGCAGGGGAATAGGGCCTGAAACTGTAAGATTTGGGGCAGGACGCGGATGGCGCCCTGCCCCGGTAAAGTAAGGTCGTCAGCTCGGCTTAGAAAGCGCCGACGCCGTTTGGTGTGCCGAGGCCGGTCGGTCCATCATAGCCTGGGCCGGCGGTGCAGAGATACGAACCGCCGCAACTGCCGTTATTGCCCGAGGTGACATCGAACAGCGCGCTGACGTTGCCATAGGGATTGCTGCCGTAATTCACAGCGCCACCATTGACCCCATAAATGCCGGCAATCAGGGGTGCGGCGACGCTGGTGCCACCGAACACCAACCAACCGGACCGCCGGGAGGTCACAGGACCGTACACCGCGACACCGGTATTCGGATCGGCGACTGCCGAAACGTCGGCTACTGTACGCCGGGAACATCCGGAATCGGTCTGCCAAACGGGCTTTGAATAAACGCTACTGCAACCGCTGCCGGCCCCGGACCACGCCGTTTCCGCCCAGCCGCGGCCATTCCCGGCCGTTACAAGATGCGTGCCTCCGACCGCGGTGACGTGGGGAGATGAAGCCGGGAACTCCACGCCATATCCATTATCGCCCGAGCTGACGGTAATCGCGATGCCCGGGTGATTGTATGACGGTTCATAAGTCTGCGAGCCGGATTCGCCACCCCCATAAGAGTTGCTGATGGCATGCGCGCCAACAGACGCCGCGGTATTCTCTGCCGTGGCGAGGTTGCCGTAAGTCGCCGAGTTCGCCTCGATCAGGTAGATCGTACAGTTCGGGCACATGGCGCTCGCCATGTCGAGATCAAGCGCGCTTTCCTGGGCCCAGCCGGTGTTCTGCGCGGGATAATTGCCCTGCTGACCGTTCTGGTTGAGCTTTTTGAAGCAGCCATTGGCTGTGGTGCAGGCCGGCAGACCGAATTGCGAGCGATACACGCCGAGATCCGATTCGGCCTTGTTGTAACCGTAGGCATCCACGATCGCGATGATGGTCGACGAGTTGCCGCTGCCGGTCACCTTATAGGCGTCGCGCAGGCTGCTCGGGCCATAGCCGCTGACCGGCGGCTGCGCATAGGCGAGTGTCCGACCGGCACTATCGGTCACCACATGGGCGTGGCAGCGCGCCACATGCCCGACCGTGAAGCCGCAAACGGCGCGATGGAAAGTGTTGCCGGACCGCTGGACCGGCATGGGTTGGGCGCTTGGGCCCGAGGCAAAACCGACAACGATAAAGGCCGAAAACAGCCCCCCAGATATAGCACTTCGCATAAGTCCCTCCTTTGCGGACAATGCTTGTCGCACGCACTTGCACAGATGTGAGGAATTTCGAAAACCCGCTCCTCGCCCGCTGTTCTAGCAGAGAATTTCTCTGCCTCACAGCGCAAGAGCCATATTGATTTATGATGGACTAATCGGAAGCAGCAATGTTTCTTGAACTGCACGCTCTACGCACTCCGACGGCCAAGGGATGTTCGGCATGAGTACATTGGAGCGCTGCCCGTATCTGGCTCCGCACCGCGGGCTATCGGCATTGAGTGTGCAACAACATCGACCGCGGTTTACTTGCGGCCGGTACGTGCTTTTCGCGCCGCGTATCGTGCATCGCGCGCGGCTTTCTGATCGGCGAGAATCTGGGCGAGCTTCGCCCGGTCTTCTCTCGCCTTGCGGTCGCGCGCCTCGGCCGCTTCCTTCTCGGCGAGAAGCCGCGCTTCTTCCTCCGCCGCGCGCTGCGCCCGCAGCCGCTCGGCCGCTTCGCGTTTTGCTGCTTCGCGTGCGGCGATGCGCGCTTCCCGTGCGGCGACGAGGGCTTGCCGCGCCTGTTTGCGTTCGGCCGCGTCCTTCTCACTGGCGCGAAGCCTGGCGCGCGCGCGTTCGAGCTGCGCAGCCTTTGCCTTTGCGCCGGCGTTCAGCCTGTCGGCAAAACCTGAGTCCCTCAGAGATTTCATAGGTCGTCCTTTGAAAAACAGTAGCCGCGGGTTTTCAACCCAAGTCGAAATCCTGCGATCTCACCTGCAGAAACGGAGGCCAAGTTGGAGCGCTAGTTATCCAGGAAGCTGCGCAGCTTGCGCGAGCGGCTAGGGTGCTTGAGCTTTCGCAGCGCCTTGGCCTCGATCTGACGAATGCGCTCGCGCGTCACCGAGAACTGCTGGCCCACTTCCTCGAGCGTGTGATCGGTATTCATGCCGATGCCGAAGCGCATGCGCAGAACGCGCTCTTCGCGCGGGGTCAGCGTCGCCAGCACGCGCGTCGTCGTCTCGCGCAAATTGGCCTGGATCGCGGCATCGATCGGCAGCACCGCGTTCTTGTCCTCGATGAAATCGCCGAGATGCGAATCCTCTTCGTCACCGATCGGCGTCTCGAGAGAAATCGGTTCCTTCGCGATCTTGAGAACCTTGCGCACCTTCTCGAGCGGCATGCCGAGGCGCTCGGCCAGTTCCTCCGGCGTCGCCTCCCGGCCGATCTCGTGCAGCATCTGCCGGCCGGTGCGCACCAGCTTGTTGATCGTCTCGATCATGTGCACCGGAATACGAATGGTGCGCGCCTGATCGGCGATCGAGCGGGTGATCGCCTGCCGGATCCACCACGTTGCATAGGTCGAGAACTTGTAGCCGCGGCGGTATTCGAATTTGTCCACCGCCTTCATCAGGCCGATATTGCCTTCCTGAATGAGGTCGAGGAACTGAAGTCCGCGGTTGGTGTATTTCTTCGCGATCGAGATCACGAGGCGGAGGTTGGCCTCGATCATTTCCTTCTTCGCCTGACCGCTCTCGCGCTCGCCTTTCTGCACCGTGTGCACGATGCGGCGGAATTCGGTGATCGATTGGCGGGTTTCCTGCGCGAGCGCCTGAATTTCGTCGCGAAAAGCGTTAACCTTGTCGCGCTCTTCCTGAACGAACTCCTTCCATCCCATGCGCGAAAGTCGCCCGACGCGGCGCGACCAGTGCGGATCGAGCTCGTTGCCGAAATGCTCCTTCAGGAAATCCGTGCGCTCCACGCCATGTGCTTCGGCCAAACGCAGCAGCCGGCCTTCGAGCGAGACCAGTCGGCGATTGATGCCGTACATCTGATCGACGAGGGCTTCGATGCGGTTGTTGTTGAGCTTGAGGCTTTTGACGAGATCGACCGTCTCATTGCGCAGCTTCTTGAAGCGGCGCTCCTGGCTATCGGAAAGCTCATCCGCGCCCAGCGCGGCTTCGACGCTTGCGTCCTGCAGTTTGCCGAGTTTCTTGTAAAGATTCGCGATCTTGTCGAGCGTTTCGAGCACCTGCGGTTTGAGCGATGCTTCCATGGCCGAGAGTGGAAGATTGCCTTCATCGTCCATGTCGTCGGCTTCGACCGCCGCTTCGACGGCGGCATCGGCCGCCGCGGCTGCCTCGCCTGGATCGACCTCTTCGTCCTGGCCGTTCACCTTCGGCGGAGTGGGCCGAACGAACAGCTCCGGCTTTTTGAATTCCGGGCGCGGCGGGATAGGCTGCGCCGCTCCATTGGCACCGTTACCGCCGCCATTCACGAGAGGCGCGTAATTGACGTTACCGTCGCTGAAGACAGAGGCCGGCACATTGGCTAGCGGTTTGCCGTCGGGGCCAACGGGAGGCGGTACGGTGGGCTTGCCGTCCGGTCCCATCGAATACATGGCTTCGAGATCGATGATGTCGCGAAGCAGAACTTTTCCTTCGTTCAGCTCGTCGCGCCAGACGGTCAGCGCTTCGAACGTAAGCGGGCTCTCGCAGAGCGCCCCGATCATCAGCTCTCGGCCCGCCTCGATGCGCTTGGCGATGGCAATCTCGCCTTCGCGCGACAAAAGCTCAACCGAGCCCATCTCGCGCAGATACATGCGAACGGGATCGTCCGTACGATCGTACTGCTCTTCCTTTTCCGTCTCGGCAGCAACAACGGCTTTGCCGGTGGCGAGTGCCGGAACGGCGCCTTCGCCGCCCTCCTCCTGCTCCTCGCTCTCGATGACGTTGATGCCCATCTCGCTGAGCATCGACATCGTGTCCTCAATCTGCTCGGAGGATACTTTCTCGGAGGGCAGGACCTTGTTCAGCTCGTCATAGGTGACGTAACCACGGGTCTTCGCCTTGGTGATCATCTTGCGGACGGCCGCATCGCTCATGTCGAGCAGTGGGGAATCCGCATCCTCGCGCTGGAGATTGGGGTCGGTAGGGTCCCCGGGTTTTCCGGAAATTTTGCCCTGGGGCAACACGACCTTTTTCGGCGCTTCGACACCCGGCGCCTTTGGGGGCACGGTCGCGGGCTTCTCGACTGGCTTCGGCGCGGTCGGCTGCTTCGGCGCAACTTTCAGGTCGGGCTTCTTTACCGGCTTGACGACAGCCTTCGGCTTTTCGGACTTGGCTGGGGGCTTGGCAGCCCTTTTTACGGCGACGGATTTTGCCGCTGCCGCCTTCGCGCGAACCTTTGCTTTCACCTTAACAGCTGTCTTGGTGATTTTGGTTGCTTTCCTGGTCGCCGTCTTCGCCACAGAAGTCCTGCATCGCGTTGTGCCTCTACCCTGTGCGGGGAGAAGCATGTTCTTCGGTCTATCCCGATCTACTCGACCGGCGTCATGCGCGAGCCAAGCAGGCGATGGACCTCCTGCCAGCTTTCCTCGCTTGCCTCCGCCTTGAAACGTTCCATGGCCCGCTTCCGTTCGGGAGCGAACTCGGCCATTTCTCGCAACTGGGCTGCGGCATGGAGCCAGCGGGCCTCGAGATCATCGACCTTGGCATCTCCTTGCGCGGCACTGGCGGACGCCGCCGCCTGCTCATTCTCACCGCCAAGGTCGCCGGGCGACCGCGGACCGCCCAAGCGATCCAGCAATTCGCCCAACCCTGCGCGAATGAGATGGTTTTCCAGGCCCCTCTTTTCAAGCCTGAAGCCGGAGGCCGCGACGTTTAGGAGTTCCTGCCTCAGCCTGTCAAGCAATCGGTCCGAGAATGGCAGGCCAGCGAGAACCTCGCCTTGATGTAGCGCAATTTCCGGCGCCTCGAGCAGCAGCGCCGCCACCTCCATCTCCTTCCGCCGGCGCGCGCCCGTATCAGCAGCACGGGCGAGAAGGCTGTTCTTGACTGCCGGTGACACAGACTCGACGGGAGCACCCTGAGAAGGGGTGAAGCTGCGGCCTGCCGTGAGCTCGCGCCGAAACGAGCGCTGACCCTTTTGACCGTGAAAGGTTCGCCTTTTGAAGGTGTCAAAGACCTTCTGTTCAAAATCGCGGCGATAATAATCCGCGATCTTGGGGTCCTGAATGGCGGACACGATTTCCGCCAGTGACCGTTCTAGTCCGGCTCGGCGCTCCGGCGTGGTAAAGTCCTTGGCCGCTGTTTCGACCCGCCATAACACTTTCGCAAGCGGCTCTGCCTGGTCCAGCAGCACCTTCATCGCGGCTGGGCCAGATGCCCGAATGAGGCTGTCCGGATCCTCGCCCGGCGGCAGGAACGCAAAGCGCAGCGAGTAGCCAGGCTTGAGATGCGGCAGGGCCAGTCGCGCGGCGCGATTGCCGGCGCGCAAGCCGGCTTCGTCGCCGTCGAACGCGAGGATCGGCTCCGGCGCGACCCGCCACAGCAAGTGCAATTGTTCTTCTGTCAGCGCGGTGCCGAGAGGGGCAACCGCATGATCGAAGCCCGCGCGGACCAGCGCGATCACATCCATGTAGCCTTCGGCAAGTATGATCGTGCCGCTCTTGAGCGCGGCCGGGCGCGCGGTCGCGAAATTGTAAAGCAGCCGGCCTTTCGAGAAGAGCGGCGTCTCGCCAGTGTTGATGTATTTGGGCTTGGCGTCGGGATCGAGCGCGCGGGCGCCGAACGCGATTGCGCGGCCGCGGGCATCGGTAATTGGAAACATCAGCCGATTGAAAAAGAAGTCGCGCGCCTCGCGCCCATCGTCCGCCGGGCGCGCGAGGCCGGCGGCGACCATGTCCTGTAACGAGATTTTCTTCGCCGCCAGATGGCCGATCAGCCCCGCGTTGGAATTCGGCGCATAACCAAGGCGGAATTGCTTTGCCGTCGCATCCTCCAGACCACGGGAGCGCAGATAGTTCCGCGCCTCCGCGCCTCCGCGTGCCTGCAACTGCTCCTCAAAAAAACGACATGCCAACTCGGCGATTTCATAGAGCGACTTTTTCTGTTCTTCGCGCGCCTCGTCTTCCGGTGACCATTTCGGCAACTCGACTCCGGCGTCGCTTGCGAGCCGCTCGACGGCTTCCGGAAACGTGAGGCCCTCCGTTTCCATCAGCCACTTAAAGGCATCGCCACCGGCGCCGCAGCCGAAGCACTTGTAGGTGCGCCGCTCGTTCTCGACCTTAAAGCTCGGGGATTTTTCCTGGTGGAATGGGCAGCAGCCCCACATCACGCGGCCCTTGCGGACGAGCTTGACGCGCCGCGCAACCAGCTGGACCAAATCCGTCCGGCGGACGACCTCCTCAAGCAGATTGGGGCTGAATCGCATGGGACCAGTTTAGGCGGAACGGCCGGTGATTCGCGCCTCTTTTTCACCTATCCCCAGCTTCGGTGCCGTTCTAGCCTTTCGGCGCGCTCAGGAGGTCTTTCACCGTGGCGCTGGCTTTCGCAAAGTCCATTTGCCCGGCGTAGCGCTCCTTTAGCGCCGCCATGACCCGGCCCATGTCCTTCATCGACGCCGCGCCGAGTTCGGAAATGGCGGATTGCGCGGCGGCGCGGGCCTCCTCCAGCGACATCTGCTTCGGCATGAACTCCCGGATGATCGCGATTTCCTCGCGCTCGGACTGCGCGAGCTCCGGTCGCCCCCCCTGCTCAAAGGCGGCCGCCGATTCCTCGCGCTGCTTGATCATCTTGGCCAGCAGACCGAGAACGTCTTCGTCGGAAACGCCCTCGCGACTCGTCTCCGTACGCGCGGCAATATCCTTGTCCTTAAGCGCCGCCAGGACCATGCGCATCGTCGAGACGCGCTTCTGATCCTTCGCCTTCATCGCCTCTTTCAATTGCTCGTTGAACCGCTCGCGCAGGGCCATTGTTCGCTCCGAATTTGCCGGAAAGGCGCAGTTTAGGCCGAGTCCATATGCCGCCACAACGCAAGGCGCCGCATGTCAAATGCGCGGATTTCACGCGGTTGACCCCGGCCCACACCATTCCTATTTTCCGCGAAATCCGAGGCTCCCATGACCGAAAGCCTATCCGCCACCGCCGCTCGCCCGGCGGCAAGCTTTTCACGCGCGACCGCAAGGCTCGTGCTGGCGGACGGCACCGTTTTCGAGGGCTCGGGATTCGGCGCCGAAACGGCGGCGGTGGGCGAAGTCTGCTTCAACACCGCGATGACCGGCTATCAGGAGATTCTCACCGATCCCTCCTATGCCGGACAGATCGTGGCCTTTACCTTTCCGCACATCGGGATCGTGGGCACCAACTCGGAGGACATCGAATCACTCACGCCGGTCCTGCGTGGCGTGGTCGTTCGCGCGGATGCGGAACATCCCTCCAATTATCGCGCACTGTCTGCGCTCGACCGCTGGCTCAAGCTCCACAATATCCCGGGCATCTCCGGCATCGACACGCGCGCGCTGACCAATCGCATCCGTGAGCAGGGCATGCCGCATGGCGTCGTCGCGCATAACCCGCGTGGCGAGTTCGATGGGCGTGCGCTCGTCAATCAGGCGCGTAAGTTCCCTGGGCTTGTCGGACTCGATCTGGCGAAAGACGTGAGCTGCCGACAAACCTATACCTGGCGCGAAACGCCATGGGCGTGGAACGAGGGCTATGGACTGGAAGCCGCGCCGAGCTGGCGCGCGGTGGTGATCGACTATGGCGTGAAGCGGAATATTCTCCGCCAGCTCGCCGGGCATGGCGCCGACATCGTCGTGTTGCCCTGTCACGCCACGTTCGAGGACGTGATGCGGCATTCGCCCCATGGCGTGCTGCTCTCGAACGGTCCCGGCGATCCGGCCGCCACAGGCGCTTACGCAATCCCGACCATTCGCGGGTTGGTCGAGTCGAACGTGCCCGTGTTTGGCATCTGCCTGGGCCACCAGATGCTGGGGCTCGCGCTGGGCGGGACGACGCGAAAGATGGCGCAGGGCCATCACGGCGCCAACCACCCGGTGAAAGACCTCGAGACCGGCAAGGTCGAGATCGTCTCCATGAATCACGGATTTACAGTTGATGCCGAGACACTTCCGCGGGACGTGAAGCAGACCCATGTCTCGCTCTTCGACGGCACGAATTGCGGCTTGCGCCTCGAAGACAGGGACGTGTTCTCGGTCCAGTATCATCCGGAAGCTTCGCCCGGCCCGATGGATTCCCACTACCTCTTCGACCGTTTCGCGGCGGCGGCGCGGAAGCGGGCGTAATCGCCCCGGAATAAATTCACCCCAAAACCGGTATAGTGAGCGTGGTTCCGATTGGGATGACGCCGGCTGGCAATTGCGATCGATGAACGGCGCCGCAAATTCGAGGCGCTGCTGCTGCCGCATCTGGACGCGGCATACAATCTTGCGCGTTGGCTCTGCCGCTCGCCGACAGAAGCCGAGGACATCGTGCAGGACGCGGTGCTGCGCGCCTATCGCGCTTTTGATGGCATCCGCGGCACAGACATTAAGCCTTGGCTGCTTGCGATCGTCCGCAACTGCTGCCGCAATGCCGGAACCGTTGCTAAACGCCACGCTCATGCCCCGTTACCGGGACCGGATGATCCGGCACTGATCGCCGACGGCTCGGATCCGGAACAAGCTGCCGTGCAGACAAGCGAGAATCGCAAATTGAACGCGGTCGTGGCGCTGCTTCCGGACGAATTTCGCGACGTTCTGATCCTGCGTGAGATCGAAGACATGAGCTATCGCGAGATTGCAGAAGCGCTGGAAATTCCCGTCGGCACCGTGATGTCACGACTGGCGCGCGCCCGCACGATGTTGAAGCAAAAATGGATGGCGGAGGAGCGCGCATGAGCTGCCCCGAATTGTTGCGCACACAGGCCTTCCTAGATGGCGAACTGGATGACAAGGCGGCTGCGGAAGTCGAGGGCCATATCGAAACGTGCCCGGAATGCCAGGCCTTCAGCAGCGATACGGCAGGATTGAGCGATGCCATCCGGCGCGGGCTAGCGCACTATCATGCTCCCGCAAGCCTGCGAAAACACATCGGTGAAGCCCTTGATGCCGAAATTGGCTCGCAGCAAATCGTTTCCCTGCATCCGAGACGGCGCAGCTTCTGGTTCGGTGCGGCGAGCGGTGTTGGAGTTTCGGCGCTCGCGGCTGCGTTTGCGCTACTAACCTTGCTTCCGCCATCCGCAGCAACGCTTGCCGAGGCGGTGACGGATGCGCACACGCAGGCGCTGATGAGGGGGCAGGTGATTCAGGTGGCATCAAGCAATCACCATACCGTGAAGCCGTGGTTCGCCGGTCGCGTGCCGGTTTCTCCGCTGGTCGTCGACTTTGCACAGCAAGGCTTTCCGCTCCTAGGCGGTCGCATCGACGAGGTTGCGGGTTCTCGCGCCGCCGTTGTCGCGTACCGCCACGGCAAACATGAAATCGATCTGTTCGTCTGGGCAGACAAGGGCTCGCGCCTGCCGGGACAAAGCACCGCGCACGGCTATCATTCGATCTTCTGGAAGAGTGGCGATCTCGATTTTGCAGCGGTGTCTGATACCGATCGCACCGAACTGACCAAATTCGTGAGCCTCGTACGCAGTCAGCCGGAATGATTCCGCGCCGGGAATAAATCTCGCCTTCAGCCGGTATGGCATTTCGACGTTCGAGACAACGAGGGCGAGACATGGAGAATCAAAAATCACGGCGGGACGCGCTGAGGTGCCTGGCCTACGGAAGCGCCGGTACACTATTCGCCGTTACCGGCGGCGTTCTGACCCCAATCGACCTGGCGCTTGGCATGAGCACGCGCGATATGAAAGCTGCGACGCCACTCTTCGTGCAGATCAGCGACACGCATATCGGATTCAACAAGGACGCCAATCCGGATGTCAACGGCACGCTCAAGCGCACCATCGAGCTTGTCAATGCCATGCCGCAAAAGCCGGCCTTCATCATGCACACCGGCGACATCACCCATCTCACCAAACCCGAAGAATTCGATCTGGCGCAGCAGCTCCTTTCGGGCCTGCAGGTGACCGAATTGCACACCGTTCCCGGCGAGCACGACACAACCGATGGGACGGGCGCGGAATACTTCAAGCGTTTTGGAAAGGCCTCGGATAACCGCGGCTACTACAGCTTCGACCACAATGGTGTGCACTTTGTGGCCCTGGTTAACGTGATGAACTTCAAGGCTGGCGGCCTCGGCGCGCTCGGCAACGAGCAAATGACGTGGCTCGAGTCCGACTTGAAAGGGCGCCGATCGAGCCAGCCGGTCGTGCTATTCGCGCACATGCCGCTCTGGACGATTTACGAGCCATGGGGATGGGGCACGGCGGAATCCGACCACATCATGGCGCTGCTCCGCCGATTCGGTTCTGCGACCGTGCTGAACGGCCATATCCACCAAATCGTGCAGAAAGTCGAAGGCAATATCACCCTGCACACGGCGCGCTCGACGGCTTATCCGCAGCCCGCTGCCGGCACCGCGCCGGCGCCGGGACCACTCAAGGTTCCCACCGACGAACTGCCGAAAATGCTGGGCGTCACCAGCGTAACGGTGAAGGACCTGCAGAGCTCTCTCGCCGACACGACCCTCGCCTGAATTATCCAACCAAATTGAAAGGATCTGCCGCATGTCTCTGAACGCGAAACTTTACCTCGTGCCTACTGCTGTGCTTGCCTTGCTGTTTTCGCTGCCGGCGCGCGCGGACACGAACACCATCACGATCAAAAACTTCAACTTTGCGCCGATGCAAATCAGCATTGGAGCTGGCACCACGATCACATGGCACAACGCCGACGAGGAGCCGCACACCGTGACGAGCGACTCCGGCGCCTTCCGCTCCGGCGCGATCGATGGCGGTGCGACCTATTCCTTCAAATTCGCAAAGCCCGGGACGTACAAATATCTGTGCTCCATCCATCCGCAGATGATGGGCACCATTATCGTGAAGTGATTTGCGGGAAAGCACTCCCCGCGCGCGGCGCAGTGTTTGCCTCGCCCGCCACTCCGGTTCATTTCTGGCGCAATTCCTTGCGGATCACCAGCTTCAGGCCTGACCAGATGTCCGTGACCGCGCAGACCTTTACATCGACGAGATCGGCCTTGAGAGCGCGGGCACGAATTTCATCCTCCGTCACATCGGTTCGAATCTCGGCGGACCTCTTGAACCAGGAGACCCAGAGCGCGCCGTCTTGAGTCATTGCGGCCCGTGCACGCGGCATTTGCGTCTCGAGTTCTGCCAATGCCACAACGAAAAGATGTACAAGCTCGGCGCCGGTCTTCGGCGGTTTCTGAACGAATTCCACGCCTTTGGGAATCGCGCCAAGCCAGCTGCGATATTCCGCCGGCGCGTTGATCGTGAAGAACCTGTCGCCGGGCTTGATGCCCAGCTTCTTCATCAGCGGCGTCCCCGAATAGCCAGCCATCAGTCTTTCAGCCGCCAGGGCGGGAAGCGGCGCAGCTCGCCGGCATGGTAAAGGCAAATTTTTACGCCGGCGGGATCGGTCAGCCAGGCTTCGCGCCACAACCAGCGCTGATCCACGGGATCGGAATCGAACACGAAGCCCTTTCTTTTCAATTCGGCAACGCGTGTATCGAGATCGTCGCATTCGAAGTAAACGTGCGCGCCATTGCCGGCACTGCTCGCATTCTCCGTTACATGCAAGGAGAACGTGTCACTGCCGTCGCCGACTTCGAAACGCGCGTACTCAGGCGATTTCACGATGAGTTTCAACCCAAGAGCCCCGTAGAATGCAATCGATCGCTCGAGATTGATCGCGGGCACCGTGACCTGGTTGAGCTTCATGTCTCCCTGCGTGCCTCCCATTCGGGTCTGAGGATCGACATCTGAAGATACGAGCCGCGCGTTCCATCCGGCTCGACAAACGCTTCTCTTACTTTGCCTTCCTGGGTCCATCCAAGCGAACGATAGACATGCGCGGCACGCGTGTTCGTCTCCACGACTTCGAGCCAAAAACGGTGTGTGTCCGTCCGGTTGAAGACCCACTTCATGACCGCCGCGAGGAATGGCTTGCCGAACCCCATGCCCGCCTCGTGAACAGCGATGCGCTTCAGGTAGAGATTGGGAAATCCGAGAAAGCGGTCGCGCAGGATGACAAAGCCCCGCGGGCTTCGGTCGGCAACACCAAGCAAATATGTGAAGTCCCCGTCGTGCATGGTCGCCGTATGCTGTTCTTCCGGCCAGCAGCCAACGAGGCCGTGGTATCCTGGCCTACGCTCGCAAGCCATGATGAAAGGAATATCGCGCTCCTTGGCACGGGTGAGTTCGATGCGCATGATCAAAATCTAGCGTCGGATGGATGTCGGTTGAAGAGCTCCTGCGGAACTGGCAGGAGTTCACTGGTCTGCGCCGCTATCCTCCGGCGCGATCCAGCCCTTCAGCTGGCTGGATGGCGGCGTGCCGATAATGCTGTATCCGGCATCGAGGTAGTGAATTTCGCCGGTCACCCCGAGTGACATGTCACTCAGGAGATAAAGCGCGCCATTGCCGACATCGCCGAGACTGACGGTGCGTTTCAGCGGGCTCTGCGCCTTGTTCCATTTGAACACCATGCGCGATTCGCTCACGACGGATCCCGCGAGTGTCCGCATTGGACCGGCAGAAATGGCGTTCACGCGAATGTTTTCACGTCCGAGGTCGGCAGCGAGGTACCGGACGCTGGCCTCGAGCGCCGCCTTGGCCACCCCCATCACATTGTAGTTCGGCGTAACCCGCTGCGAGCCAAGATAGGTGAGCGTCAGCAGCGAGCCGCCATTCTTCATCAGCGGAAAGGCGCGTCTCGCCACGTCTGTGAAAGAATAGCAGGAAATCGCGAGCGATCGGCAGAAATTCTCGCGCGTGGTGTTGACGTATCTTCCCTTCAGTTCTTCGCGATCGGAGAACGCAATCGCGTGCACCACAAAATCGAGCCGTCCCCATTCCCGCGCGAGTCGATCGAATGCAGCATCCAGTTCCTGGTCCTTTTCGACATCCGCTTGGAGCAGGATGCGTGAGCCAATCGAGTCGGCGAGCGGTTTGAGACGCTTTCCCTGCGCCTCGCCCTGGTACGTGAATGCGATTTCAGCGCCGTGCGCGTGCAGCGTGCGCGCAATGCCCCAGGCAATAGAATGGTCGTTTGCGACGCCCATCACCAGCCCGCGGCGGCCCTTCATCATCTCTTTGTCGGCCATGTCACCCTTAATGAATCGCGCAATCAGCCTTAGCAATCATCACGCGTCGTAGCGCTGAAAGACCAGACTGGCATTGGTGCCGCCGAAGCCGAATGAGTTGGAGAGCACTCTTTCGAGCTTCGCGCCATCAATGCGGGAGCGCACGACGGGCGCGTCGCCGATCTCCGGATCCAGCTCGTCGATGTTGGCGCTTTCGGCGATGAAGCCGTTTCGCATCTGAAGGATGGAATAGATCGCCTCCTGCGCGCCCGCTGCGCCGAGCGAGTGGCCCGTCAGCGACTTGGTCGAATTGACGAGCGGCATCCGCTCCCCGAATACCTCGCGCATCGCCTTGATCTCCGTGACATCCCCGACCGGCGTCGAGGTGCCGTGCGCGTTCACGTAATCAATCGGGCCATTTACGGTCGAGATCGCCTGTTTCATGCAGCGGATCGCGCCTTCGCCGGAGGGAGCAACCATGTCATACCCATCGCTGGTTGCGCCGTAGCCGACCAGCTCACAGTAAATTTTGGCGCCGCGCGCCTTCGCGTGCTCCAGTTCTTCGAGGACCAGCACGCCGCCGCCGCCGGCAATCACAAACCCGTCCCGGTCTTTGTCGAACGCGCGTGAAGCGCGTTCCGGCGTATTGTTAAATTTCGACGACATCGCACCCATAGCATCGAACAGCGCAGACAATTCCCAATCCAGCTGCTCGCCGCCGCCCGCAAACACGATGTCCTGCTTGCCGTACTGGATCATCTCGGCTGCGTTGCCGATACAATGCGCCGACGTCGAGCAGGCGGAGCTGATCGAATAATTCACGCCCTTGATCTTGAACCAGGTCGACAACACGGCCGAGCAGGTCGACGACATCGCTTTGGGCACAGCAAAGGGGCCGATGCGCTTGGGGCTGTGATTCTCGCGCGTAATATCCGCGGCTTTGACGATGACATCGACCGAAGGCCCGCCGGAGCCGACAATCAGGCCAGTGCGTTCGTTGACGATATCCTTTTCTTCGAGACCGGAGTCCTGCAGCGCCTGCTGCATGGAGACAAAGGCATAAGCAGCCGTATCGCCCATGAAGCGCTTCGCGCGGCGGTCGATCAACGCATCGAGATCGATGTCCGGCCGCCCATGCACCTGGCTGCGAAAGCCGTACTCCTTTTGCTCCGGCCCGGCTGTGATGCCCGACTTCGCCTCGCGCAATGAGGCAACAACTTCCTGCGTGTTGTTGCCGATCGACGACACGATCCCCATGCCGGTGACGACGACGCGTCTCATGGGCCTTCTCCTTCTATCTCAGCAATGCGAACGCTTTCATTGGCGGCGCCATTGCAGAAAGACGAACGGCATTACCTTATGCCGGCAGGGCCGCATCTTCCGTGGACAAGCCAACTTTAAGGTCCTTGGCCTCGTAGATCGTCTTGCCATCCACCTTCATGATGCCATCGGCAACTCCCACCACGAGCCTGCGCATGATTACGCGCTTCAGGTCGATGTAGTAGCTCACCAGTTTGGCGCTGGGCAGCACCATGCCGGAGAACTTCACCTCGCCCACCCCCAGCGCGCGGCCACGGCCAAGCCCGCCCAGCCAGGCAAGGAAGAACCCGATGAGCTGCCACATGGCGTCCACGCCGAGGCAGCCCGGCATGACAGGATCATTTTGAAAGTGGCATTTGAAAAACCAGAGGTCAGGCTTGATGTCGAGCTCAGCCTCGATTTGGCCCTTATCGACGCTTCCGCCTTTCTCCGAAATCCGGGTGATCCGGTCGAACATCAGCATCGGCGGCAGCGGCAGCTTGGCGTTGCCTTCGCCGAAAAGTTCGCCGCGCGCGCAGGCCAGAAGCCCCTGCAGATCAAAGCTCGATTTCCTGCCCAACATGGTTCCTCGTAATCGTCCCGTTCCACCCTCTTGACCTGAACGCGGCAGAGAGCCAAATTGTCGTTTCTTAGAAGCGTTCTAAATCAATGCTTCCTTTTGTAACCCTAGCAGAGTCGGAGCGCGAGCGTCAGCCGCCACTTGTCCGGCTCGCGAGAGGGTGTTCGGTTCTATGACAGCCGCAAGAAAGCGCAAGAAGTTCCTGATAGAAGAGGCAGGTGCTCGCCTGAGGAGCGTGGGCCTGCGGCCGACTCGTCAGCGGCTGGCGCTCGCCCATCTACTGGGAGCCGATCATCGGCACGTTACGGCAGAGATGCTGCACGAAGAGGCCACCAGCGTCGGTATAGAGGTCTCACTGGCGACCATCTACAACACCCTGCATCAGTTCACCGACGCGGGCCTTCTGCGCGAAGTCGTCGTCGATGCCGGCCGGAGCTATTTCGACACAAACACCGGCGCCCATCACCACTTCTTCTGTGAGGAAGACGGGTCGTTGGTTGACATCCCGGGCGAAACAATCGAGGTCGCGCGCGTGCCAGCGGCGCCGAAAGGCATGGCTGTGGAGCGCGTGGACGTGGTGGTCCGCCTAAAGCGGGCGTGACCGCGTCCTGCAGAATTACCTTAGAACAGTTCTAAACTGATTGACAGTCCGGTGGCGAAGGGGCAAGTTCGATTCAGGCCAAGGCGTGAACGCACGCGCCCCGTGATCGATTGCAAAGGAGGACGAACATGGCACACCTGAAAGGCTCCAAGACGGCTCAGAACCTGAAGGACGCGTTTGCTGGCGAGAGCCAGGCGAATCGCCGCTATCTCTATTTCGCGCAAAAGGCGGACGTCGAAGGCTACAACGACGTCTCCGCCGTCTTCCGCTCGACGGCGGAAGGCGAGACGGGCCATGCGCACGGGCACCTCGAGTTCCTTGAGTCAGTTGGTGATCCCGCGACGGGCGAACCTATCGGCGGAACCGACCTGAACCTCAAGGCCGCGATCGCGGGCGAAACGCACGAGTACACGGACATGTATCCAGGTATGGCGAGGACCGCGCGTGAGGAAGGCTTCGACGAGATCGCCGACTGGTTCGAGACTCTCGCGAAAGCCGAGAAGTCTCACGCGGGACGATTCCAGAAGGCCCTCAACAGTCTCGGACAATAACCAGGGATCAGGTATCGGGAATCAGGCATCAAAACGTTGCCTGATTCCCGACCTGCGCTTCTGATCCCCGATACCTGACATCTGATGACCTGATGAGAGAAGGCAGCTTGGACGCGCCGACCCGCGAACCCATTGCGTGGCGCGATCCCGATTTCTACGACCAGCAGAAGCTCGACACGGAAATGCGGCGCATTTTCGACATCTGCCATGGCTGCCGCCGCTGCTTCAATTTGTGCGACTCCTTCCCGCGCCTGTTCGAACTGATCGATTCCAACCCGACCGAAGATGTCGAGGGCGTGAAATCCGAAGATTTCCCGAAGATCGTCGAAGCTTGCACGCTTTGCGACATGTGCTTCATGACCAAGTGTCCGTACGTGCCGCCACATCCGTTCAATGTCGATTTCCCGCATTTGCTGCTGCGCCATCGCGCCGTCGAAGTGAGAAAGGGCAACAAGGATTTCACGCAGCGGCAGCTTGCAGAAATGGACCGCAACGGGCGGCTTGCCGTGCCAATCGCGCCGCTGGTGAACTGGGGCGCGAACGAGAACAACAAGCTTACTCGCCCCTTGATGGAGAAAGTTGCCGGGATCGATCGCCACGCCACCCTGCCGAAATTCGTGTCCGAAACGTTCATCCGCTGGGACAAGAAAAATTCCAGCCAGCCGAACAAGGCGGCGCCTGCTTTTGGCAAACGAAAGGCGGCGCTCTATGCCACCTGCTTTGTCAACTACAATAAGCCTGCCACAGGTGTGGCGGCGCGTGCGGTACTCAGCCATCTGGGCGTTGAGACACGTGCCGCCTACCCCGGCTGTTGCGGCATGCCATTCCTGGAGCAGGCGGAAATTTCGCGCGTCGCCCAGCAGGCCGGGAAAGTCTCGAAGGAGTTATGCAAGCTGATCGACGATGGCTACGACATCGTCGCGCTCACCGCATCGTGCGGGCTAATGCTCAAATTCGAGTGGCCGCTGATTATGCCGGACAATAAGGACGTGAAGAGACTTTCCGAAGCGACGTTCGACATCGACGAATATGTGGTGACGATCGCGAAACAACATGGGTTGCCGGATGGAATGAAACCCCTGCCGGAAGGAATCACGATTCACATCCCCTGCCATGCACGCGCGCAGAACATGGGGCCAAAGGCCGCCGAGATGCTGCGGCTCATTCCGGATACACCGGTGGATGTCATCGAGCGCTGCTCTGGCCATGGCGGCACGTTCGGGGTGGTCACAAAGACGCAGAAGGTAGCCAAGAAAGTCGGCCGACCGGTGTTTCGCACCGCCTTACAGCAAAATCGCGGTCACATCGCGTCAGACTGCCCCCTTGCGGCGCAGCACATCGTGCAGAATGTGCGGGAGCTGGCGGCGAAGGACGGCAAAGTGGCCCGGGTGGCGGAGCCGGAACATCCGATCCAGATTTTCGCCCGCGCGTTTGGATTGGTGGAGGCCTGACATGCCCGCGACGGAACGCAAGATCACGCCGGCCGACATTCTCGCTTACGAGAAGTACGCAGCGGACCGCGCGGAATTCCGCAAGAACGTCATCGCGGTGAAGCAGAACCGGCGCGTCGAGGTCGGGCCGTTCGCCAGTTTCTATTTCGAGAACTACGACACGATGTGGCTCCAGGTCCAGGAAATGCTTCACATCGAAAAGGGCGGCGCTGCCCAGATTCCGGATGAGCTCGACGCCTACAATCCGCTGATCCCGCAGGGCTCGGAGCTGATTGCGACGCTCATGCTTGAGATCGACGAGCCCAAGCGGCGCGATCGCGAGTTGTATCGCCTCGCAGGCATCGAAGAATCCACCTATCTTGAACTCAATCAGGAGCGCATTCCGGGGACGCCGACGGAATATGACGAGCGCACCACGTCGGACGGAAAAACCTCATCCGTGCATTGGGTGCGGTTCAAATTCATGCCGGAGCAGATCGCCAAATTCAAAGACCCGTCTGTCGAGCTGGTGCTCGGCGTCGCCCATCCCGCCTACAGCCACATGGCGGTGGTGATGCCAGACGTTCGCCGAGAGCTGGCGAGGGACTTCGCATAGCCTCGGCGGACTGCAGAGAAGGGGTATCCTATGGCCACCACGCGTGTCGCCCATTGCGCCTGCGGGCAATTGCGCGCGGAGGCGCAAGGCGACCCGCTGCGCGTCAATATCTGCCATTGCATCGAGTGTCAGCGGCGGACCGGATCGCCATTCGGGATCGGCGCCTGGTATGTGAAAGCGGATGTGCACGTCACGGGCGATTGCAAGACTTACATGCGACACATCGAAGGCCGCGTGGTCTCGAATCATTTCTGCCCAAATTGCGGCGGCAACGTGCTATGGGAAGCGAGCAAGCGCGAAGGACTGATCGCGATCGCGGTCGGCATGTTCGGCGATCCAACCTTCCCGCCGCCCGCACGTTCCATTTTCGAGGAAGAGAAGCACCCTTGGATTGAGCTCACGGGGGAAATGGAGCACCTGCGCTAGGTCAGGGCGGGCTGCGGATGGGGTACGCACGCTGCTCGCGCCGGCCGCAAGCGCCGTGCTAGGCTGCGGGCAGCAGCCGATCAGGACGGGCCATGTTCTTCCAATTTTTCGATGAGCTTCGCGCCGCCAAGGTGCCCGTCACCTTGAAAGAATATCTTGCGCTTATGGATGCGCTCGACAGCGACGTCATCGATATGAAAATCGATGAATTCTACTACCTCAGCCGCGCGGCGCTCGTGAAGGACGAGCGTAACCTCGACAAGTTCGATCGCGTCTTCGGCCACGTGTTCCAGGGGCTCGAAAATATCGATCCGACGCTGCTCGCCCAAATTCCCGAAGAGTGGCTGCGCGCGCTCACGGAAAAATATCTCTCCGAAGAAGAGAAGAAGCAGATCGAGGCGCTGGGCGGCTGGGAGAAACTGATGGAGACGCTCAAACAGCGTCTTGAGGAGCAGAAGAAGCGCCACGAAGGCGGCAACAAATGGATCGGCACGGCCGGCACATCGCCGTTCGGCGCCTATGGCTATAATCCGGAAGGCGTGCGCATCGGACAGGACAAATCCCGCCACGGCAAGGCGGTGAAGGTGTGGGACAAACGCGAATACAAGAACCTGGACGATTCTGTCGAGCTCGGTACGCGTAACATCAAGGTCGCACTGCGCCGCCTGCGGAAATGGGCGCGCGAAGGCGCGGAAACCGAGCTCGATCTGGAAGGCACCATCAAGGACACGGCGAACAAGGGCTATCTTGACCTGCGGCTCATCCCCGAACGCCACAACACGGTGAAGGTTCTAATATTTTTTGATATCGGCGGTTCGATGGATGCCTATGTCAGGCTTTGCGAAGAGCTATTCTCCGCGGCGAAGACCGAATTCAAGCACATGGAGTTCTTCTACTTCCATAACTGCCTATACGAGTCAGTGTGGAAGGACAATCGCCGCCGACACAGCGAGAAGACAGCGACCTGGGACGTGCTCCACAAATTCCCGCATGACTACAAAGTGATCTTCGTGGGCGACGCAACCATGAGCCCCTACGAGATCACCTATCCTGGCGGCAGCGTGGAGCACTGGAACGAGGAAGCGGGCGCGCTATGGCTGGATCGGGTCGCGCAAACTTACGAACACGTGGTGTGGCTCAATCCGGTGGCGCAGAAGCACTGGGATTACACACCGTCAATCAGCCTCATCAATCAGATCATCTCCGGACGCATGTACCCGCTGACCCTCGGTGGCCTTGATTCCGCGATGCGCGAATTGAATCGGTAAATAGGCGAGAGTCGAATAGCGGCGGACAGGCAGTCCCCATAGTCCGCTCGCTATTCGCTCTCGCCAACGGCTCTCCCTTAGGTGAGCCGTTCCGTCCGCAATTTCACTTCGGCACCGCGGTGAAGGCGACGTATTCGCCCGTCTCCTTGTCCTGCGCCTGGCCGGTGATCACGCCGCTATCGTTGATGTCTTGGCCGGCAATCAGGATGTATTTCGAATCCGCCGGGATTAGCGTGTTCAAGTCCGTCATCGTGCCGTTCTGCCAAATGAACGCATGCGCCGACGGATAAGAGACGCCGACAATTTGATCATAATTGTTGATGCCAAGCCCCTCGGCGATCCGATCGCCGGGCAGCGTGTGCAGGTTCTGCAAGCCCGTTTTCTTGCTCCAGAAGAACGCATTGAATGTGACGTGGCTTTCGGAATCACCCGGGAGATCGGAAAACCCTGTGACGTGGCCCAGTTCATTGATGTCCATGGGCGTGTGCCAAAACCGTCCGCCGAGATTGCCGAGATCGGTGACCGAGCCTCTGTCCCAAAGCAGCATGTGCAGTGCGCTCGCGCCGCCGATCGCATTCGCGCAGATGCCCGAGATGCCGACAACCTGGCCCTTGTCATTGATCGCTGTCGCGGCGCCATCGAGATCGCCGGCGGCTGGCGGAAGCTGGCGGACGGTTCCGTCCGGCTCCCACACCACGGCTTCGAATTGAAGCACCTGCGGCGCGTTGCAGGTTGCCTCATGCACTCCGTTTTCGGCCCAACCGACGATTTCGCCGGCGTTGTTAATGCCTGTGCCAAAGCTGTTGTAGCCGCCCGGCAGCGGCGGAAGCGCCTGCATTGTGCCGTTCTGCCAGCGGAAACCGAGGCATACCTTCCCGGTTGGCGGCGCGGTGTTGAACACAGCAAGCGCGCAGCTCCAGGCTTCGCCCAGCGGATTGTTCTCAGCCGTTTCCGAAATGCCGGCAAATATTCCACGCTCGTTTTTGTTAGGCCAGGCGATGGCGCTGTTCGGCCCGCCAAGTGTGCCGAGATCCTGCGGCGCGCGACCGGTCCCCCAAAGTGTGGCATGCATCACGCTGTTGCCGGGCAGCGTGCCGTAGCCCGTAATCTGGTCCTGCTCGTTTATGCTGGTCCCCTGCGCATAGGTTCCGCCAAGCGGATTGTCTAGTTTGTAGACGGTGTAGTGACTCGCCTTCATGACACCGTGGGGCGACGCAGTAGCGGAGAACGCCACCGCGGCAAAAGCCAATGTGATCGTTGCGGTCGTTGCCAGCAAATCTCGGAATTTCATTGTATTATCCTCCTCGCAAGCGTTCGAAGCGCCGAGCTTCGTTCGCAAGACGATACGTGCGATCGCCCGCTCGCGTTGGACGCAACCGGACGCCGCCTCTTGAGAGTCGAGGTCCGAAAATGTCCAGCCAGTGGGCTCGCAATCGGGTATTGTCAGCCAGGTGAGAGAAGCTGAACTTGACTGGCAAATCTGTTCGCGAGCGCGCCTGTCCCGCGATCCACGCTTCGACGGCAAGTTCTTCATCGGCGTGCACGGCAGCGGCGTCTATTGCCGTCCGATTTGCCCTGCGCCGACAGCAAAGGAGAAGAATTGTCGGTACTTCACAACAGCGGCCGCCGCAGCGGAGGCCGGCTATCGTCCTTGCCTGCGTTGCCGCCCCGAATGCGCGCCAGGAACACCGGCATGGCTCGGAACGTCCGCAACGATTGCCCGTGCGCTGCGGCTGATCGAGGAGCGCGGGCTGGATGACGACGGAATTGAGGGTCTTGCCGATCGCTTGGGCGTTGGCTCGCGCCATCTGCGGCGACTTTTTCTGCGACACCTCGGCGCGCCACCCTTAACCGTTGCGCAGACGCGCCGCGTGCATTTCGCGAAGAAGCTGATTGATGAAACGAACCTCTCGATGACCCAGATCGCTATCGCGGCAGGTTACGGGTCTGTGCGTCGTTTCAATGCGGCGATTGCCAAGATCTATCACCGCACGCCCACGCAAATCCGCGCGAACGCACGCGCACAGAAGAGTCTCCCGCAAAACGAATATCGGTTTGTGTTGCGCTTCCGCCCTCCGTTCGATTGGAAAGGAACGCTCGCGATCCTCAAGGCCGCCTCGACACCTGGCGTTGAAGCAGTCGATGATTACACCTACCGTCGCACGATTCTCGTGCAAGGGCAGCACGGCCACGTGCATGTTTCGCTTGATGAAACGCAGCCGGCCTTGCGTGCTCGCATCCACTTCGGCGAGCCCCGGGCGCTGTTTCATATTGTTGAACGCATTCGGCGAATTTTCGATTTGAATGCCGATTGGGCTTCGGTCGTGCAGACCCTGGGCCCCGATCCCTTGTTTGCCGACAGACTGAAAGAGGCGCCGGGCCTGCGCGTGCCCGGCTGCTGGGATGGCTTCGAACTTGCGGTTCGTGCGCTTCTGACGAGAAGAGTGGAAACTTCCGGAGCACGCGACCTTGCGGGTCGGCTTGTGCAAGCATTCGGACGGACGATTTCAGCCGAAGAAGGACTCACACACCTTTTTCCGACGCCCCAAGCATTGGTGGGCGCCAACCTCATCGGAATTGGCATCTCAGAACCGCGCGCGCGAGCTGTGCGAGCCCTTGCCAGTGCCGCTGCCGGCAGTCGCATTGGGTTTGAGGGCATGGCGGATTCCGAAGCCTTTCTCAGCCAGTTGCGCGCCATCACCGGAATGGACGAATACACGGCACAATACATTGCGATGCGCGCGTTGGGCGAGCCGGACGCGTTTCCTGCGGATGAAAGGGCTTTACCGGCCGGATTGCACTGCGCCGCGGCGCTCAAGGAACGCGCGGAGCAATGGCGCCCTTGGCGGGCTTATGCGGCGGTCTGTCTTGCTACCGGAAGCATCAGGGATTCACCCACTGAGGGGCGCTACCAGGTATCCTTACGTCCTTCCCGAGACGATCGGGAAACCGGTCTGCATGTTTCGCCAACCATTTCGGTGCTGAATCTCTGAACCCGGATCAGCTCCGTCCACGAGCCCACCAATAAGTCCAAAACCCGTCGCCATAACCTTGCATCGCAGATTTTCCCGGCGTTCACTGCCTGCGAGGTTGCTTCGGTGGGTAATGTCGACACAGGCTCAACAGGTCTCCGCGCGTCCGTCGGACGTAGCCGTGCGCAAGACGGAAACCTCCGATATAGAGCACGTGTCGCAAATGCTCGCACGCGCGTTCTCGGACGATCCGCTGATGCTTCATCTGGTCCGTGACGAGGAAAATCGACCGGCCAAGCTCGTGCGAATATTCAAAATGCTCCACAAACTGGGCCTGCCGCATGGTTCTTGTTTCACCACCAGCGGCTATGAATGCGCGACATTGTGGCGGCCGCCGAATGAGTGGCATCTGCCGTGGTGGCAATACGTGATCAATGGCCCGGAGATGCTTGGGATTTTTGGCGTGGGCGCTCTCAACGTCATGAACACCATGGATATTATCGAGAAAGTCCATCCCAAGGAGCCCCACTGGTATCTCCAGGTGATCGGCACCGATCCGCCGAAACAGGGCAAGGGGTTCGCCAGCCTTGCCATGCGCCATCGACTCGGTGTGGCGGACGCAAGCGGCACGCCCTGCTATCTCGAATCCAGCAAGCCGACGAACATCCCGGTCTATCGCGCGTTCGGCTTTGAAGTCGTGCGCGAAATCAACCTTCCGAATGGCCCGACGCTGTGGCCCATGTGGCGGGAGCCGCAGACACCGTGATCGACCCGAACATCCGATTCCGGCAATAGGTTGGATGCGAAAGAGCCCACTGCGCTGCTGATCTTGCGCTAATCTGCTCGCCCTGCTCCGATAGAGCGGGCGCTCGAGGACAGACGCATGCTCACGGTCCATCATCTCAACAATTCGCGGTCGCAGAGGATTCTTTGGCTGCTCGAGGAATTGGAGCTGCCCTATGAGATTGTGCGGTACCAACGCCTGAGCCCGGTCCCCTTTGCGCCGCCGGAACTCAAGGCCGTGCATCCGCTGGGTAAATCGCCAGTCGTCACCGATGGCGAGAGCACGATCGCGGAGTCCGGGGCAATCGTGGAATACATTCTGGACAAGTACGGCAACGGGCGGCTGCGTCCGAAGCCCGGCTCGCGCGATCACGTCAAATACATCGAGTGGATGCACTATGCCGAAGGCTCCGCGATGCTTCCGCTCCTGATGCATATGTATTTGGGTGTACTGGGCGACGGCGCGGCGCCATTGCGCCCGCGCGTCGACAGCGAAATCGCCAACCACCTTTCCTATATGGAAGCGGCAATCGGCGACCGCGAATTTTTCGTCGCGCACGATCTGACTGGCGCCGATATACAGCTGACGTTCGTGCTGGAGGCCGCCGATGCGAGCGGGCTGCTCAGGGATTATCCGGTACTGACAGGATATCTGGCGCGCATGCAGGCACGGCCCGCATACAGGCGCGCCATCGAAAAAGGCGGATCCTACGATCTCGCCGCAAATCGCAGGCGCACCAATTGAACGAGGGCAGGATGAGACTTACGGCACCGGCGCGAATAACGGACGGTGAGCGTCGCACGCGCCTTCAGAGATTGACGGCCGCGATGTCCGAGAACGGGTTGGATGCAGTGCTTCTCGGCCCCACGCCGTCCCTGCGCTATTTCACCGGTATCGTGTGGCATCCCTCTGAGCGCTTCACCGGCGCGATCGTGTTTGCCGACGGCAGAATCGAATATGTCTGCCCCCGTTTCGAGCGTGACAAGGTCGGCGGACTCGTGCGTATTCCGGGCGATATTTCAACTTGGCAGGAGGAAGAAAGCCCGTACGCGTTGATTGCGGACCGCATCGGCGCAAATTCAAAAATCGGCATCGACAATCAGGTGGCGCTGTTTACCTATCGCGGGCTGGCGCAGGTGATCGATCCGGCGCGCCTGGCCGACGCGGGGCCGCCGATCACGAGCTTGCGCGCACGCAAATCGCCCGCGGAAATCGCGCTGCTGCAATATGCGAAGAACATCACGCTCGAGGTGCAGCGCCGCGCGTGGGAAGGCATGCGCGCCGGCCTTCGCGCTTCCGAAGTCGAGCAGTTCATTGAGCATGAGCACCGCGCGTTGGGCGCCGATAGCGGCAACACCTTTTGCATTGTGTCCTTCGGTGAAGACACATCGCTGCCGCATGGCGGCGAAGCCGATCGCGTGCTGAACGAGGACGATGTCATCCTGATCGATACCGGCACACAATACGACGGCTACAACTCCGACATCACCCGCACTTACGTGTTCGGCGAACCATCCGCAAAGGTTCGCCGCGTGTGGAATGCGGAGAAGGACGCGCAGGCAGCTGCGTTCGAAGCAGCGACGCCTGGTTCATTTTGCGAAACAGTTGATGCGGCGGCGCGAGCGTCGCTTGCCGCCAACGGCTTCGGCCCGGATTACCGCCTGCCCGGCTGCCCGCATCGCACCGGGCACGGCATCGGCCTCGACGTTCACGAATCGCCCAATCTCGTGCGCGGCGATCGCACGGCGCTTGCCGCCGGCATGTGTTTCTCCAACGAGCCCACCATTGTGGTGCCGGGCCAATTCGGAATCCGTCTCGAAGATCACTTCTACATGACGGATGATGGGCCGCGCTGGTTCACCGCGCCCTCCCAAAGCCTCGATGATCCGTTTGGCGGTGTTGCGCCGCTCGCTTAAGCGGCGGCGCCGAAATCATCAGTGCCCAAACTGGTTGAGCGGATTGTTGGATTCGCCAAAATCGAAACATGGCGTGCCGAGATTGGAAGTCGGGTTATCAACGGCGCATGATTTTTCCACGCCCTTGAATGGCGCGTTGCGCTTCGCGATCACCGCATCGAACGGCGAAGGCTTGGCATTGCCGAGCATCACATTAGGAGCGCCACCTTTCTCCCACTGATTGGCGAGACAGTGCGCTTTCTCGCGGGGCGAGAGCTTCTCGTAATAGGCGCCGCTGCAATTGTAGAGATAGCGGCCGAGTGCACCGATGTCGCCCTGCGGCGCCGCCGGTTTTTGCTGCAGTTCCGGCACGACGATTATCGCGTTTGGTGCCGAGGGCACGATGAAGGTTGGGACCGGGATCGCTTCCCGGGGCTTCCTTTCCTCTTCGTTGGGTTCGGCAGGCGGGGGCAGCAGCCTGACAATGATTTCACGAACGTGCAGTACCTGCTCAATCGCGGGCGAGCGGATCGCGGCGAGAAACCCAAGCAACACCAGAATGTGGAGCGTGACGACCGCGACGCCCACGGCCGCACGGCGAACTCGCACCTCTTCCACCATGCGCACTCCGTGGATCCGGTCGCCTGCGGCTTCCGATAGCAGGGAAATCTGCCTGCCGCCAGAAACAGCCGTCATTCCGGCGCGATGGTCACCTGAATGCCGTCGAGCTCCGGCTTGCAAGTGATCTGGCACGACAAACGGGAGTTCGGCTCGACGGCGAGCGCCATGTCCAGCATGTCCGTTTCGGCGTCAGACTTCGGAGGAATCTTATCCAGCCAGGATTCTTCGACATAAACGTGGCAAGTTGCGCAGGCGCAGGCGCCGCCGCATTCCGCCGTGATGGGCAGGCCGGCATCGCGCAGGATTTCCATCACGCTCCAGCCGTCGCGGCCCTCGAGCGTGTGGGTCTCGCCCTTGCGGTCGGTTGCGATGATCTTCACGCAACACCCAGTTTCTTCTGCAGACTGGAAGAAGACGTCGTGTACTGGAAACGCAGCTTTTCGTTGGGCCGGCAGATGTGAAAGGCCGCCTGCGCCATCAGCGCCGCTTCATGGAAACCGCACAGAATCAATTTCAGCTTGCCGGGATAGGTGCAGATGTCGCCGATGGCGAAAACGCCCGGCGTCGAGCTTTCGAATTTCGCCGTATCCACCGGAATGAGATCTTCGTGCAGGTTCAAGCCGAATTCTGCAATCGGGCCGAGTTTGATTGTAAGTCCGAAGAACGGGAGAAACGCATCGCAGGCATGCTGCCATTCTTTCTTGTCGGCTCCAGCAAGGGTCACTGCTTCGAGAACGCCATTGGCGCCGTGTAATCCTTTTACGCTTGCGACATGGAAATTGATTTTTCCGGCTGCCTGCAATTCGCGCATCTGATTGACGCTGTGCTGTTGCGCGCGAAAACCGTCGCGATGATGCACAAGGGTCAGGCTCTTGGCGATGGGCGCGAGGTTGATCGTCCAGTCGAGCGCGGAGTCCCCGCCGCCCGCGACCACGATGTCGCGTCCGCGGAATGCCTCCATTTTGCGCACGGCGTAGAAAACCGATTGCCCCTCATACGCTTCGATCCCGGCGAGAGGCGGCCGCTTGGGAACGAAGCTGCCTGCGCCTGCGCCGATGATGACGACCGGCGCGATGATTTCGGTTCCCGCATCCGTCCTCAGTCGCCAGCGGCCGTCATCGAGTTTGTCGAGCCCGCTCGCCATTTCGCCCAGATGAAACTCTGCGCCGAACGGCTTGATCTGCTGCATGAGCCGGTCCGTCAGCTCCTGCCCGGTCACAATCGCGAGGCCCGGAATGTCGTAGATCGGCTTCTCCGGATAAAGCTCCGTACACTGACCGCCGGGTCGATCGAGAATGTCAACCAAGTGAGCCCTAAGATCGAGTAGGCCGAGCTCGAATACCGCGAAAAGGCCGACCGGCCCCGCGCCAAGTATTACGACGTCAGTCTCGAATTTGCCGGGCATGCCAATTCACGCGTTCAGAACTGTAGGAAGTCGCAAAGGAGCGCCCCTTATAGGCAGAAAGTGGGCGGTGCAACATTGCGCTTCAAGGCTGGGCAAAATGCCGCTTTTCTGGTCCTTTTTCGACTAAGCGGCCAAATACGCGGCGATGAATGCCCACACAGCATCCGCTTTCGCGTTGAGCGCCGAGAGCACTCTCCGGGCGTCGGCGTGTTGCAGGCTTGGATCGACCCCCTCGGCTTCTGCCGCGGCGTCGGCCAAGCCAAACGCGCCAATTCCCATGGCTCCGCCTTTTAGCGAGTGAACGATCTGCCGCCAACGTATCGCGTCGCGCATCTCGAGCACCCCCCCAAGCTCCCGCAACATTCCGGCCGATTGCGTGGCGAAGAGTTGCAGGATTTCGGCGTCAAGCGCGGCCTCCCCACCCGTGTAGCGGGCGAGGTGACCGAGATCGACCGGATGCTGCTGGGCAACCGATTCCAAAAGCCACTCCTGACAATGGCGGACAGAATGCGCCTCGCCGCTCAATATCCCGTTAAAGCCCTCATCAAATCGGAGCCCAACCGTTCGGGAACGGCGACACACTGAACATCCAATGATGCAGGAACAGCACCGCGAGAAATACGACGAGTGCCAGCCAGAAGCGCCAGCCAAAGCTTTCACTGATATTGAGACAGTTGCGGCCGGCAAGCACTGCGGCGAAGGGAATATTGGATGTCTTTGCCGCGAACGCGTTCCAGGCATCGCCCAATTTGCGTCGCCTCTTCGCGTCGATCAGGAGCGTCCCGAGAATCGCCAGCACAAAAAATGTGCCAAAGAAAATCACGGACGCGAAGTCGCCGTTGGCGGCCAGATGAAAGCCCGACCACAAGATCACGCCCCAGAGAAACGGATGCCGCGTGATCCTCAACACGCCTTTGATTGTACTTTCTTTCGAAGCCGCGCCTTCCTGCTGCACAGATGTCGGATTTGGCATCAGGAGGCCCTGTACGCCGAGCAGGAACGCAAGCGCCACAATGAGAATCCCGAGATCACGAACACCGCGGCCAACGTCGTATAGCATGCGGTTTTCGGTGCCCGCTTGCGCCGCATTGTACGACATCACGAGCCAGGCGATGATGGCAATCGAGGCAACTGAAAAGAGGCCGAGATAGGGCCGCTCGCCGATCGCCCCGGTAATCGCATCACGTGCACGCGTACCCGAAATCAGCAGGTGTATGGCGAGAAAGGCGGCGGCTGCCGCAATCAACATCGACATGTTTGGCCCCCTATCAGACACGCGCGTGCATGATATGGCCGCGCGCGCCGAGCCTCAATCCATCGGTGCGTCTTTCAAAATAGCGCGCATTGAGCCGTGCCGCATCCCAATCTTCCCGGGCTGTGAATCCCATTGTGCGGAGTTCGCCTGCAAGCTCTTGCGGCTCGAACGAGCTCCGGAACGGCTCACCGGCATTTGCCACTCGCCGGGAGAGTTCTTCGAGAGCCGCACGCGAGCGCGCATCGATGGGCGATGCCATGTCCGCATAGTCGAAGACGACCTCATTCCCATGCGTCTGCGCAATCGATCTCAGGGTCTGCATGGCCGCGGTGCGCGTGAGGTAAGGAACAACGCCAAGCCAGGCGAATACGGCCGCGGCTTCCGTCCGGAAACCGCCTCGGCGGAGCGCCACCGAAAATGGCTCGCGTTCAAAATCGACCGCCATGTAGTGCACGTTTGCCGGGAGCCCGACGCCCACGTCGCAAAGGCGCTGGCGCTTCCAGGCTTGCGTCGCCGGCTGATCCATTTCGAATACCGCCAGTCCCGGAAACTGGCTGCCCACCCGATAGGCAAAAGTATCGAGCCCCGCGCCAACCAGAACGTACTGCCTGATCCCGCGGTCGAACGCCGATGCCAGAATGTCCTCTGCCAGGCGGCTACGCACCGAGAGAAACGCTCGCATCACTCTGGCGCCCTCTTGCGCCTGCCGGGACCGGCCTGCGCGAAGCTCGGCTTCCCGGCCGATCATGGACAGCGCCAGCGGATCATCGAACAGCCGGGGATGGTCGAAAAGCTGATGAGCCGCCCGATGGATCGCCGCGCCCTGCGCTGTCCGGCTCGGTCCTTCCACCGATCCCTCCCTTGGATTCCGGATTTGAATTAGACCACAGGCGATCCCGTTGTTCCTACTCGCGATTTGAGCCGAATTGTGGTTAAGCTGCGGGGGTGTCGTGAAGGGGGCGTGCCATGGCGACCGTTGGAACCGAGCGTAATCCTGCTGTTTTCCTGCCCTCCGCCGAGACCTTCGGCGATCAGTTTGGGCAGCGCCCGCCGCCTGCATCCACGGGTGTTGGAGCCATCATCTTTGCGGTGACCCTCGGCGCCTTCTGGATAGGCGCGGGAGCCGCCTATGTCTGGGGCTACTTCGGTCCGGCTGGAGTTTCCGCCCTGCCGTTCCAGCAGATCGCCCTGATCGTGTTTGCGATGCTTGTGCCGCCGATGCTGATCGTGGTGGGTGCGTGGGCGTTCAGCCGGGGCCAGGCGATGGCCAGCGCCGCGGAAGGATTGGCGGAAGCGACTGAACGGCTGTTTTCGGCCGACGAGACGGCGTCGCGAACCGCGGCCCGATTGGGACGGACGGTCCGGCGTGAGCTTGACGCGTTGAATGCCGGTCTCGATGGCGCTTTTGCCCGATTGCGGGCTCTGGAATCCGTCCTCGAGAACCAGATCGCAGCCTTGGATGAAGCATCGGCGCGCGCCGATGTGCGCGCGGAAAGCGTCGCCGCGCGTATGTCCCATGAACGCGAACGCATCGACAGCGTGGCCGCATACCTGAGCGATACTGCCTCGCGCGCAAGCGAAATCGTGGCCGGCAGAGCGGCACAGCTGAAGGCCATGATCGAATCGGCTGAAGGGACGTTGAAGACCGCCGGCCATCTCCTCGAGGCGCAAGCCGCAAGCTTTAGGGCTGCTGCGCAGGCCGCATCGGAGGCGCCACAATCCGCAGCCGTCGAGCTCGACAAGCAGGCCAAACAGATCGAAGCCGTCTCGGACGCGGCAATGGCGCGCGCCGAATTCGTCCTGGGCCGCCACGAACGACATCGCGCCACCATGGCCGAGCTGCTGCAGCGCCTTAAGCAGGAAGGAACGGCTCTGGAGTCCAATCTGGCGCAACAGCGCTCGACGATGGAACAGGCGATTGGCGCGCTTGGCGAGCAGGCCAGGGTTTTCGGAACCATTGCCGGCGAAACGGAGCGCCAGCTCGATTCCATCATGTCGGCCGGAGCAGCGCGCGCGACTCAGACGACCGCCAGCTTTGCACGGGAAGCCGACCGCGTCAGGGAAATATGCGAGACCGCTTGCACAGGCCTGACCAAACTCATGTCGTCGCTGCATGATGCGGGTGCAAGTGCGCACACGTTGATTGCCGACACGACATCGCAAACCAAGACCAATGCGAAGGCACTGGTCGGCGAGGCCATGGCGGAATGCCAGAAATTGATGCGTACCGCCGGCGAGCTTTCGACCGAGGCGACGCAGATCAAGGCGGCGCTGGCGAATGCCGTCGGCGTTCTCGAAAAGCATCTGACGTCGCTTCCCTCCGTGGCGCAGCAGGAAGCCGTCCGCGTGCGTGAGATGGTCCGGTCTGAAACCGAAGAAATTTTGGACCTTTCCGCGCGCACGCTCTCAACAATTCACGCGCGAACGACAGGACGGCTTCCGGTACGCCAGCCACAACCCGAACCCGAACCGGAGGTGGAAAGCGACGGACTGCTTGGCATGGCCCGCCGTTTGGCTCATCGGCCCAAAAAGAAGGAATCTTCGGAGTTGAGGCCTTGGGAAATGAGCACTTTGCTGTCGGCGGTGGATTCGGGAGACGGCAAGGCGAAGGACCTGAAACCCGCTGCGGCGGCTGCGCTCGGTGCGCTTGAAGCAGCGCTCGCCGACATGACCATCGATCTGGACGCAATCAGCATAGGGTCCACGTCGGATGAGGATGTTTGGCGTCGCTACCTTGCCGGCGACCGCACGGCCTTCGCGCGACGCCTCGCCGAATCCATCGATGCGGGCGCAATCAACCGCATCGCGACATTGAATCGCGAGGACGCGCGATTTCGCGAGGCTGCAGGCACCTACATGACCGAATTCGAGGCGATGCTTGCAAGGGCGCGAGAGGGAGACAACGGCGGGCTGCTGGCGTCGACACTACTCAGTGCAGACACGGGAAAAGTCTATCTCGCGATTGCCTATGCGCTCGGGCGGCTTTCATCCTGAACGTCTGAACCGCGCCGCATAAAAACCATCCATGCCGCCCTGCTCGGCGAGATGACACGGCAGGGTGCGCAGCGCACCGTCGGAAATCAGGTCGGCCATTCCGAACACCTCATCTGCGCGGATAGGCATCCGCCGAAATTCCGGATGTTGCTTAGCAAACTGCACGGCCTGTTCCGGTCCTTCCTCCGGCTCGAGCGAGCACACGGCGAAGACAAGCACGCCTCCATCTGCCACCATCTCCGCGGCGGCATCGAGAAGTTCGCCCGCGCCGTGCGCGCACAGGCCGACGTCCGCGGCGCTCTTGTTCCACGGCAGATCGGGATGACGGCGGATTGTGCCCGTGGCGCTGCAGGGCGCGTCGAGCAGGACGAACGGCGCGTGCTCCTTCGGCACAAAATCGCGCGCATCCGATTCGACGAGTTCCGCCGAAAGGCGGAGCCGCGAGAGATTCTCCTTGAGGCGCTGGAGGCGATTGGAGTCACGCTCGACTGCGATGACATTCGCGCCATTGGCGGCGAGCTGCGCCGTCTTGCCGCCCGGTGCTGCGCATAGATCGATCACGGTTCTGCCGCGCACCTCGCCCAAGAGCCGCGCCGGCAATGTGGCAGCGAAATCCTGCACCCACCACATTCCCTCCGCGTATCCGGGCAAATCTTCGACGCGGCCGGCATCGGCGATGCGCATGGCCTTACCAGGCAAGGCAAATCCGCCTTGAATCACCAGAGCCTCGGACTTTGCCTGAAGGTCCAGCGGCGGTGGCGAAAGATGCGCGGCGGCAATCTCGCGCGCAATCTCGTCGCCATAAGTTTCGCACCACCGCTGCCACAACCAATCCGGCGTGTTGAGACGCGGTGAATCTTGCACAGCGAGAATCCCCTCGCCTTCGCGCGCGATGCGCCGAAGCACGGCATTGATCAATGCCTTGAAATGAACGGCTTTGGAATCTCCCGCTGCGAGCTCATTCGCCGCGTCCACCGCCGCATGTGGGGCCACCTTGAGGAACAGCAATTCGCACGCGCCGGCGAGCAGAATTTCGAACGTCGGCCCAGCACGATGCTGCGGCGGCAGTTTCGGCACGAATTGATGGATCAAGTGCTGCAGCTGCCCGAAGCGGCGCAAGGTCTCGGTTGCAATCGCAACGGCGAAGCCGGCGTCCCGCCCTTCCAGATTCGCGTCCACAAGCACGCTCTCAATCATCGCCTCTAATGGAAGCCGCCGACGAAGAACTCCACCGAGAATCGCCAGAGCCGCAGAGCGTGCTGCGAGCCCGGCAGGCTGTTTCGCGCGCGCCAACTCAGCCCCAAGGACCCGGCTTCGGTGCCTGTCCCATGTCCGCCGCCATGGCTTTCAGGCGTGCGATGCGTTCGTCGGTGGATGGATGACTCGCGAACAGGGAGGCCACACCGCCGCCATGTAGCGGATTGATGATGAACATGTGCGCGGTGGCAGGGTTCGCTTCGGCACTCGGATTCTCGATGGCCTCGGCCGCGGATTCGATTCGCTGCAACGCCGAGGCAAGCCACAGCGGACGGCCCGAAAGGAGGGCGCCCGAGCGATCCGCCTCGAATTCGCGCGTCCGGCTGATCGCCATCTGCACCAGAACGGCAGCAATTGGCGCAAGGATTGCGATGAGAATGACCCCCACGGCGCCAAGCGGATTGTTTCGCCGATCACCACCGCCGAGGAAGAATGCAAAATTCGCCAGCATCGAGATCGCGCCGGCCATCGTCGCCACGATCGTCATCGTTAGTGTGTCGCGGTTCTTCACATGGCTCAACTCGTGCGCGAGCACGCCCGCGAGCTCTTCGTCATTGACGCGCTTCAGCAAGCCGGTCGTGGCGCAAACAGCCGCATGCTCGGGATTGCGACCCGTTGCAAACGCATTCGGCTGCTCGTTTTCGGCGATATAGACTTTCGGCATCGGCAGGCCGTCGGCCTCGGCCAGCCGACGGACTATGTGCACGAACTCCGGCGCCGTCGTCTCATCGACTTCGCGCGCGTCGTACATGGACAACACCATCTTGTCCGAATTCCAGTAGGCAAAGAAATTCGTTCCCACGGCAAACAGGAAGGCGATCAGCATCCCCGTCTGACCACCTAGCAGGAAGCCGACAGTGAGAAAGATCCCGGTCAGCACTGCCATCAAAAGTCCGGTGCGGAAGACGTTCATCGCTTGTCCTTTGCAGCGCGAAACCTTAGCTCTCGCTGACGCCTCTCATGTATGAGCGTCAACGTGCCGGTCAAGAATTCCGCCAAAGCCCAGGAGATCGAACGGCGTATCCGGGAAGCGGGCGAACGCGCGAAGGCCGAGGCCGAGGCCAGGCGCGCGGCGAAGCAACCGGAGTGCCTTCCTCCTGAGCGGGATGGCCCGAAAGGTCCTGAGCCCACCCGCTATGGCGACTGGGAACGCAAGGGCTTGGCCTCGGATTTCTAAGGCTGGGCTTGATCCTTAGGGCGCTCAAGGCCATGTAATGGCTGAGCAATCATTCCAGTCTGAGAGCAGCCGCCGGGAGCGCCAAACACCATGTTCATCCAGACCGAATCCACGCCCAACCCCGCTACCCTGAAATTCCTGCCGGGTTGCGATGTGATGGGCGACGGTGCCGTGGCGGACTTTCCGGATCGCGATTCCGCGGAACGTTCGCCGCTCGCCTCCGCTTTGTTCGCAATTCGCGAAGTCTCGCGCGTTTTCTTCGGTTCGGATTTTATTTCGGTCACGAAAGCCTCTGGCGACTGGAAGCATCTTAAACCACCGGTCCTTGGCGCGATTATGGAACATTTTACGCGCGGACTGCCGCTGATCGAAGGTGGGGCCCACGTTCAGGAGGAAGACGAGCCCGGCTATTCCGAGGAGGATGCAGAGGTTGTCTCGCAAATCAGGGAACTGCTCGACACGCGGGTGCGGCCAGCCGTTGCCGGCGATGGCGGCGATATCATCTTTAAGGGCTTTGACAGTTCCACGGGAATCGTTTCTCTCCATCTGCGCGGTTCATGTGCTGGATGTCCATCGTCGGTCATCACGCTCAAGAATGGCATCGAAAATATGCTGCGTCACTACATTCCGGAAGTGAACGCGGTCGAATCGGTCTGAGCGCGTGACCAGCCGGCATTCATGAAAATTCTGGCCGTCGATACCGCGCTCGGCGCCTGTTCGGTTGCCGTGCTCGACGGCGATTCTGTACGCGCGCGCGCGCTCGAAGTCATGGAGCGGGGTCACGCCGAAGCGCTCGCGCCGATGGTCCAGGAAACGATGCGCGCGGCCGAACTGGAATTTGGCGAACTTCAGCGTCTGGCTGTTACGACCGGTCCGGGCACGTTTACCGGCCAGCGTGTAGGCCTTGCATTCATGCGCGGACTGCGCCTCGCACTCAAACTGCCTCTGATCGGAATTACCACGTTGGATGCGATGGCGGCCGCGGCGCTAGCGGAAACCGATGCCGATGTCGCTGCCGCCCTGCACGATGCCAAGCGCGGCGAGGTATATTTCGGCATGCGATCGCGGGGCAACACGATACGGGAACCGGTGCTGCTGCTGTTTGAGAATGCGATCGAGGCGATCATGCACGCGACTGCCGGCCGTTCGGAAACCGTAGCGTTCGCCGGAACGGCAGGCGCCGCGGCGTGCGACCGTTGTCGATCGTTGGGGCGTGAGGGCGAACTGACGTCCGCGGTTCAGCCCGACGCAGTATGGGTGGCGCGGCTTGCGGTGAAGGCAGGGCCGCCAAACGGCGCCCCGCGTCCACTGTATCTCCGGCCGCCGGACGCGAAATTGCCCGCCTTGAGGGCCTGATGCATCTGCGGCCGACGACCATTCAAGACTGCGACTTACTTGCAGAACTACACAGGGAGACGTTCACCGAGAAATGGGATGCAAGCGCATTTCGCGAACTGTTCGAGTCGGGTACGACTGCCGGACTGATCGCCGAATGCGAGGGGCGTAGTTGCGGCTTTATCGTTCATCGGATTGTTGCCGACGAGGCGGAGATTCTGACGCTTGCGGTTCGCCCGAAAGCACGCCGGAAAGGAATAGCACAAGCGCTGCTAAAATTGGCCGGGCAGGTCGCCTGGGATCGCGGCGCAAGGGCTTTGTTTCTCGAGGTTGATGCAGACAACCACTTCGCGTTGCGGCTGTATGGAAAACTTGGGTTTCGCGAGGTCGGCCGGCGCAAGGCATATTATCAAATCGATGGGCATGTGCACGATGCCCTTGTTCTCAGGAGCGCTTTGCCGCTATCCGGATCGGCATGGGAAGTTCAGCCAAATTCGACTACAGTTGAGGAAACCAAGTCCTCGGGCAAAGCATGACACGGATCGAAAAGCTCTGCGCGGAAAAGGGCCTCCGTATGACCGACCAGCGGAGGGTGATCGCGCGCGTGCTTTCGGACGCCACGGATCACCCCGATGCGGAGGAGCTATACCGCCGCGCCTCAAGTATCGATCCGCACATTTCGATCGCAACGGTGTACCGCACCGTTCGGCTGTTCGAAGATGCTGGCATCCTTGAGCGCCACGATTTCCGGGATGGCCGCTCTCGCTATGAGGAAATGCCGGATTCCCATCACGATCACCTGATCGATGTGCAGACCGGCCGCGTCATCGAATTCCGCAACGAAGAGATAGAAAAGCTGCAGCGGCGCGTCGCGGAGGAGCTTGGCTTTGAACTCGTCGACCATCGGCTTGAGCTCTACGCGGTGTCACGCAAGTCGAAGACCTCGGCTGAGCGTTAGACAAAGATGCCGTCCATTCGCGCCGCGATGCTGCTGTTTATTTTTTTTGTTGCCACGGTCGCCGGGATTCCGTGGCAATGGAGTGCGCTGCGTTTCGGGCTAAAGCGTCGCAAGACGTTCCCCAATCGCTATCATCGCTGGCTTTGCCGGCTGTTCGGATTCCGCATTACCGTGATCGGCAAGCCTGTTCAGGATCGCGGAGTCCTGATGGTGGCAAACCATACTTCCTATTTTGATATCCTGGTGCTCTCGGGCGTTGCCCGCGTTTCCTTCGTTGCGAAGAAGGAAGTGAATAGCTGGCCCTTCTTTGGCACCATGGCGCGATTGCAGGAGACGGTGTTCGTGGAGCGCGAGAAGCGCAGCGAAACGGCAACGGCGCGCGATCAAATCCGTGAGCGGCTTCACGAGGGCGACGCGCTGGTGCTCTTCCCCGAAGGCACGTCCAATGACGGCAATCGGGTTCTGCCGTTCCGGAGCGCGCTGCTCGGCGCCGCCGAGATGGAAGTTGGCACCGACGCGCAGGGGCATATCCAGCATGTGCCGGTTCAACCCGTCTCCGTCACCTATGTCGGCTTGCACGGCATTCCGATGGGCCGTGAGAACCGGCCTCTCTTCGCCTGGTACGGCGATATGGAACTGGTTCCACACCTATGGGAAGCGATAAAAGCGGGACCGATCGATGTGGCGGTCGAATTTCATCCGCCCCTGACGGTGGATTCCGTTGGCGACAGGAAGGCACTCGCCGCGGCTGCGGAAACGATGGTCCGGGCGGGGCAGGCCCGCGCGCTGGCTGGTCTCTATGTGGATGGACATCGGCCGCCCCCGTCACGATCATCGCAGTCCGCAGCAGACCTTGCCGAGGCGGCGGCATGACCTTGCTTGCCAGCAAGAGCGCCAATCGCGCATAACGCCGAGCCCATGAAGAAGCTGTTCGTCAAGACCTATGGTTGCCAGATGAACGTCTACGATTCTGCCCGAATCGTAGACGTTTTGGCGCCGCTCGGATACGCACCGGCTGAGACAGCTAACGAGGCTGACCTCGTCGTGCTCAATACCTGCCACATTCGGGAGAAGGCAGCGGAGAAAGTCTATTCCGAATTGGGCCGCTTGCGCCGGCTGAAAGAGCAACGGGCCGCTGATGGCGAGGACATGCTGATCGCCGTTGCCGGCTGCGTTGCTCAGGCCGAAGGCGAAGAGATGATCCGGCGGCAGCATGCGGTCGATCTGGTGGTCGGCCCACAAGCGTATCACCACATTCCCGAAATGCTCGCGCGGCTTGCGCGCGAAAAGGGTCATGCGCTCGAAACGGATTTCGCGCCGGAAGAGAAATTCGATTCCTTGCCCGAAGCGAAGGCGACCGGGCCAGCGGCCTTTCTCACCGTGCAGGAAGGATGCGACAAGTTCTGCACGTTCTGCGTTGTGCCTTACACGCGCGGCGCGGAGTATTCGCGGCCGGTGTGGCAGATCGAGGCGGAGGCGCGGCGGCTTGTGGAATGGGGCGTGCGCGAGATCACGTTGTTGGGTCAGAACGTGAATGCGTATTGCGGCGAAGGTCCGGACGGCCAGTCCTGGGGGCTTGCAAAGCTGCTACGCGCCCTTGCGCAGATCCGTGGGCTGGAACGCCTGCGTTATACGACGAGTCATCCGCGCGACATGAGCGACGATCTTATCGAAGCTCATCGCGATCTCCCGGCCTTGATGCCGTATCTGCATTTGCCAGTGCAGTCCGGTTCTGACCGTGTCCTTGCGGCCATGAACCGGCAGCACAAGCGAGACAGATATCTCGCGCTTGTCGAACGCGTACGCGCGGCGCGGAGCGACATTGCGCTCTCCTCGGATTTCATTGTGGGTTTCCCCGGCGAGAAGGACGAGGATTTCGAGGCGACGATGTCGCTGGTGCGCGATGTGGGCTACGCGCAGGCGTTCTCATTCAAGTACAGCGCGCGACCGGGAACGCCGGCGGCGGCGCGGACACAAGTTCCCGACGAGGTAAAATCGGGGCGTCTCGAAACGCTGCAAGCGCTGCTCTCGGAGCAGCAGCGGGCTTTCAATGCGTCCTGCGACGGCCGGACAATGGCGGTGTTGCTTGAGAAGCCGGGGCGAAAGGCCGGGCAGGCTGTCGGCCGCTCGCCATACCTTCAGCCGGTCCACGTAAATTGCGCCGAGCATTTGATCGGCGAAATCCGCGAGGTCCGGATCGAAGGCGTATCGCCGAACAGCTTGCACGGCGTCCTTGTTCCGGTGCCGCACGCGCGAAAGGTGGCCGCGCATTGAGTCCGGCGCGGGCCAAACAGCGCAAATCCGCGCGGGAGCAAGTCACGCTCGAGTTTCCAGATAACGCCCTGCTTGCGGCACTCGGCGGCGCACATCAGCGCAATTACGTGCGGCTCGAACAGAAACTCGGGGTGCGCGTCGCGACCCGCGGCAATCTTGTGGGGATCGAAGGTTCGCCCGACGCGCGCGAACGCGCCGCCTCCGTCCTGCGCGCGCTCTATGCTCGCCTCGAAGCTGGCGATGAAGCCGGACCGGCCGAAATCGATGCCGAGATTCGCTTTGCCACCCACGAGGAGCAAAAATTGCCGGATGGCGATTTCGGAACACCATCGGTCAAGACCGCAACCAATCGCGTTGCCCGCGCGCGATCGCCGGCGCAGAGCGCCTATCTTGACTGCATGCGCACACACCCGCTCGTGTTCGGCGTGGGCCCTGCCGGCACGGGCAAGACCTATCTCGCCGCCGCGTTCGGCGCACATCTGCTGTATGGCCGTCATGTCGAGCGCCTGGTCCTGTCGCGTCCCGCCCTGGAAGCGGGCGAACGGCTCGGGTTTTTGCCAGGCGATATTCGCGAGAAAATCGATCCCTATCTTCGGCCCCTGTACGATGCACTTTTCGAGGTGATGGGTGAGCAGTGCCTCAGGCTGATGGAATCTGGCGTGATCGAAGTCGCTCCGCTCGCCTTCATGCGGGGACGCACGCTCGCGCGCGCATTTGTGATTCTCGATGAGGCGCAGAACTGCACGTCTGCGCAGATGAAGATGTTTCTGACTCGCCTTGGCGAAGATGCCCGCATGGTCGTGACCGGCGATCCGTCCCAGAGCGACCTCCCGGGTGGACGGGCGGAAGGTTTGAACGAGGCGTTGTCGATTCTAACGGATGTTGAAGGTGTCGCGGTTGCGCGGTTCACTGAAAAGGATGTCGTCCGCCATCCCTTGGTGACGCGGATCGTGCGGGCTTACGCGGACAATCCGGCTTCCGCGCTTCCCCCACGCTACCGCAAAAAGACAGAAGGCGAGCCGTGAGCCGCGCGACCAGCCCGGTTCGCTCGCGGTGCGTTTCGGTTCTTGTTGAAGACCCTGTCTGGCGCCGGACAATGCCCAAACTCGTTTCGACCGTTCGGAAAGCAGGTTCGCTTACCTTGCAAAAGGCGTCGAATGCGCGCGTCGGCAATCTGACGATTCTTCTGACGAACGATGAGCGCGTGCGCGCGCTGAATACGCAATTTCGTGGGAAGGACAAGCCCACAAACGTGCTGTCGTTCCCCTCAGGGGCGGGCGATTACCTGGGGGATGTGGCGATTGCCTATGGTGTGGCCTCGCGGGAAGCCGAATCGGATGGTAAGACTCTGGTGGAGCATGTTGCGCATCTGGCCGTCCATGGAGTTCTCCATCTCCTGGGCTATGATCATGAAAGGGCCAGCGAAGCCGAAATTATGGAATCGATCGAGACGCAGATTTTAGCCGAATTGGGAATTCCCAATCCTTATGACCGGCGAAAGCGCGCCGCCTGAAGCGCCATGTCTGACCCCGACCCAAGCTCCATCGAGCAGCGCGAGAATGGCCGCGCCTTTTCCAGTTTTCTGAAACGGCTGAGCTACGCTTTGCGCCGCCGACATGGCGACTCGATCCGCGAAAGCCTCGAGGAAGTGATCGAGGAGAGCGAACGGCAGAATCCTGAGCTTGCGCGGCGCGAGCGCATGATGCTCGCCAATCTGCTCAAGTTCGGCGAGCTGCGGGTGGATGATGTTAAGGTGCCGCGCGCCGATATTATCGCCGTGGATGAATCGATCACGGTCTGCGAGCTGATCGCAAAATTCCGTGAGGCGCAGCATTCGCGACTTCCGATCTATCGAGAGACGCTGGACGATCCCATCGGACTTGTGCACATCAAGGACGCCGTCGGATTGGGCGAACTTGGCCCGGACGGAATCATGCGCTGGCCGGAGGTATCCATTGCGCAGGTGAGGCGCGACATTCTTTTCGCACCACCGTCCATGCCTGCCAGCGACTTGCTGCTCAAGATGCAGACGACCCGTATTCACCTCGCCCTGGTGATCGACGAGTATGGCGGGACGGACGGGCTGGTCTCCATCGAAGATCTGGTTGAGGAAATCGTCGGCGATATCGGCGATGAGCACGACGTGGATGAAGCCCCGCACCTCACGAAGCTGGCGGACGGCAGTTATGAAGCCGATGCGCGACTCGACCTCGAGGACTTTGGCGAGCAGACGGGGGTGATGCTTCAGTCGCCGGATCCCGAGGAGGATGTCGACACGTTGGGGGGTCTTGTCGTCTCGATCATCGGGCGCGTGCCGCAGCGCGGGGAAATCGTAAGTCATAACGGATTCGATTTCGAAGTGCTCGAGGCCGATCCGCGCCGCGTAAAGCGTGTGCGCCTGCGCCCTCTGAGCGCGACTACGGCATTGTAGCGCATGCTGACCAGCACCGATCGCTTTGTGTCCGCCTGTGCGCGGCTTGGCGAATCTGTTCGTGGCTTGCGAGGCTGGCGGCGTTTGGGATTTGCCATTCTCGTCGGCGCCATCACCGCGCTTGGGTTCGCGCCCTTCGGTATCTTTCCGCTGCTCCTGCTCGGTTATGCCGCGGTTGTTCTCCTGCTCGACGGCACACAGCGTGAATCGCGGCCGATCTGGGAGAGCGCGGGCATCGGATGGGCGTTCGGGTTCGGGCAGTTTCTCACGGGCTTGTATTGGGTTGCATATGCGTTTTTGGTCGATCCGCTTCAACACGCCTGGCAGATCCCGTTCGTCGCGATCCTGTTCCCTGGCGGGCTCGCGCTGCTTCCCGCGTTCGCCTGTGCGGCCTCCGCGGCGCTTTGGCGTGAGGGCGTTTTGCGGGTGTTCGTCCTCGCAGCGATGCTGTCGATATTCGAATGGCTGCGTGGGCACATTCTCACCGGTTTTCCGTGGAATCTTGCCGGCTACGGTTGGGGCGCCTCGCTCTCGATTCTGCAGAGCACTGCCGTCTTCGGCGTCTACGGCCTCACACTCCTCACCTTTCTGTTCGGTGCGTCGCTGGCGCTTCCGTTCGAAGAATGGAGCCCAAGGGCCCTCGCCCTTCCGCTCGGGTTTGCGGCCCTGTTTGTGGTTTTCTGGATCGGCGGCGCGATTCGGCTGACGACCACGCCGGAACTGACGGTTCCCGGCGTGCGGTTGCGAATCGTCCAGCCGAATGTCCCGCAGGATCAGAAGTACATTCCTTCCCTGCGCGCGGCTCATTGGCGTGAACTGATCGAGCTCAGTCTCAGGCCCGCCAGACAGGCCCCGACGCACATTATCTGGCCGGAAGCAGCGGTGCCGTTCCTGCTTCAGCGCGAGCCGGTTGCTCTCGCCGATATTATTGCGCTGACGTCGAACGGCAAGACGCTGATGACAGGCGCCATTCGCGCGGTTACGAGCCTCGACCGAAAAACAACTTACCGCAACAGCTTCTATATGTTCGGGCCTGGCAGACAGGTTCTCGCCATTTACGACAAATTCCATCTCGTCCCATTTGGCGAGTATGTACCCTTTCCGGCGACGCTGCATGCGCTCGGCATAGACAAGCTTGTCAATCAGCCGGGAAGCTTTGCAAGCGGCGATGGTCCGCACACCTATTCCGTGCCAGGAGCGCCGCCCGTCGGACCATTGATCTGCTATGAAATCCTCTTCCCGCACGAGGTTGTCGGGCAGAAGCGGCCCGGTTGGTTCGTGAATGTTACGGACGATTCCTGGTTCGGCCCCGCCTCTTCAACTGGACCTTACCAGCACCTGTTGGTGGCGCGCGTGCGCGCGATCGAAGAGGGAATCCCGGTTGCGCGCGCCGCGAATACCGGCATTTCCGCTGTCATCGACCCGCTTGGGCGCGTGTTGGCGATGCTGCCGCTCGAAAGGCGCGGCGTTGTCGATGCGCCTCTCCCCAGGGCAGCGAATCCGACGCCTTATGAACGTGTGGGAGATTGGGGGTTTCTTGTGATGCTGTTGATCTGTCTGGCACTTGGCCTGTTCCGGCCACGATCTGCAACGTCGTGAGCGGATCTCAGTTCATGCCCGGCTCAAGCAGCCGCCGCGCGATCACCTGCGCCTGAATTTCCGCGGCGCCCTCGAAGATGTTGAGGATGCGAGCGTCGCAGAGCACGCGGCTCACTTCGAATTCCAGTGCAAACCCGTTGCCGCCATGAATTTGCACCGCGCTGTCTGCCGCCGCCCAGGCGACGCGCGCGGCGAGCAGCTTCGCCATGCCGGCTTCCAGATCGCAACGGCGTCCGGCATCCTTCTCGCGCGCGGCGTGGTACGTGAGCTGGCGCGCGACCATGATCTCGACCGCCATCAGGGCGAGCTTGTCGCGCACGCGGGGAAATTCGAAAATTGCTTTCCCGAATTGCTTGCGCTCGAGGGCGTACCGCAAACCCAGGTCGAGCGCCGATTGTGCCACGCCGATGGCGCGCGCGGCCGTTTGAATCCGAGCGGATTCGAATGTCTGCATCAGCTGCTTGAATCCCTGCCCTTCCTCGCGGCCGAGCAGATTGGCGGCTGGAATTTCGAAGCCGTCGAAGCCGATTTCGTATTCCTTCATCCCGCGATAGCCGAGCACTTTGATCTCGCCGCCGCCCATGCCCTTTGCCGGAAACGGATTTGAATCGCTTCCGCGCGGCTTTTCCGCCAGGAACATGGAGAGGGCGCGATAGTCCGGGGTATTGGGATTGGTACGGGCAAGCACGGTCATCAGATTGGCGCGCGCGGCATGCGTGATCCAGGTCTTGTTACCGTAGAGTTTGTAGACGTCTCCCTCGCGAACTGCTCTGGTTTGGAGCGCGCCAAGATCGGAGCCCGTGTTGGGTTCGGTGAAGACGGCGGTCGGAAGAACTTCGCCGCTGGCGATTTTCGGCAGCCAGGAATCGCGCTGCTCTTGCGTGCCGCCGTTGAGAATCAACTCTGCGGCAATTTCGGACCGGGTCCCGAGCGAACCGACGCCGATATAGCCGCGTGACAGCTCTTCCGAAACCACGCACATCGCGGCCTTCGAGAGCCCGGCGCCTCCATACGACTCGGGGACTGTTAGACCGAAGACGCCAAGCGCCGACAGCTCCTGAATTAGGTCCAGCGGAATCAATTCGTCATTCAGGTGCCAGCGATGCGCCCGTGGCGTGATCTTCTCCTGTGCGAAGCGGAAGAACTGCTCGCGAGCCATGGTCAGCACGTCGTCGAGCCCCGGATCGCCGAACAGCATCCCGCCGGCATGCGCCGAGAGGAAATCGCCGATACTTGCGCGCACTCCGTCTGTCGTGCCCGTATGGATCAATTCGTGCGTCGCGTTCCAAAACGTGGCAAAATCTTCGTTGGAGAGGCCAAGATCGCTAGGCCGCGCGATCTCGTTCTGGCTCATGGGAATCCCGCCCGCCATTTGCGCCAAGTACTCTCCGAAGGCGGCGTGCAAGAGCGCCTGTTCGATTTCGCCGAATTTGCCATCCGCCTCTAACTCGCGCGCCCAACGCGCCATTTGCCGAAGTGCTTCGGCGTAAGTGGCATACCAGGACAGCGCATGGGCAGCACGCTGCTCGCGGTCGAGTGTGGCGGGCGAAATCTTGCCATCTCCGAGACTTTCTCGAACGCGTGCCTTTGCCGCCGCGACCAGGCGATCCGCCGCGGCCACGGCATTGTTGCAGCGAGACAGAATATCGGGAACGTTCATCTGCCGAGCTTAAGACTTTCCCGCCTCAAGCACATCTTCGAAGGTCCGCAATCCAGGCCGCGGTGAGTTCACGAGCACCGCCATGTTTCCCGGCAGGTGCTCGTTCTTCCACATTTTGGTGTGGGCCCGGGGGATATCGGCCCACGGAAAAACCTCGCTCATGCAGGGATCGAGCCGGCGCTCCAGCATAAGCTTGTTCGCCTGCGCTGCCTGATAGAGGTTGGCGAAATGCGAACCCTGGATGCGCTTCTGCCGCATCCAGACGTAGCGCGCGTCAAAGCTGAGGTTGTATCCGGTGGTGCCAGCGCAGAACACGACCATTCCGCCGCGCTTCACCACGAGGCATGAGACCGGAAACGTCTGCTCGCCGGGATGTTCGAACACCATGTCGACATCGTTGCCCTTGCCGGTGATGTCCCAAATCGCTTTGCCGAATTTCCGCGCTTCCTTTGTCCACCCGTCATATTCGGGCGTGCCAACCTTCGGCATCTGGCCCCAGCAGTGGAATTCCTTGCGATTGATGACGCCCTTGGCGCCGAGCGATAGCACGAATTCGCGCTTGCTCTCATCGCTGATGACCCCGATCGCGTTGGCGCCGGATACCGCGCAGAGCTGAACCGCAAAGGAGCCCAAGCCGCCACTCGCGCCCCAGACGAGCACATTATGGCCCGGGCGGAGGATGTGCGGCCGGTGGCCGAAGAACATGCGATAGGTCGTGGCGAGCGTGAGCGTATAGCAGGCGGATTCTTCCCAGGTGAGATGCTTCGGCCGCGGCATGAGCTGCCGATCCTGCACGCGGGCGAACTGTGCGAACGAGCCGTCCGGCGTCTCGTAACCCCAGATCCGCTGCGACGGCGAGAACATCGGGTCGCCGCCGTTGCATTCCTCGTCATCACCATCGTCCTGATTGCAGTGCACGACGACTTCGTCGCCCACTTTCCAGCGCGTGACCTTCGAGCCTACGGCCCACACGATCCCGGACGCATCGGAGCCGGCGACGTGGTAGGGATTCTTGTGGCCATCGATCGGCGAAACCGGCGTGCCAAGCCCAGCCCACACGCCGTTGTAATTCACGCCAGCGGCCATCACGAGGATCAGCACATCGTGCGAATCGAGCGGCCAGGTCGGCACGAGCTCGATCTGCATCGACTCTTCCGGAGGGCCGTGGCGATCCTTGCGGATGGCCCAAGCGTACATGCTCTTGGGCACATGCCCCAGCGGTGGAATTTCGCCGATCTCGTAAAGATCCTTCACCACCGCCAGGTTTGGCCGGACCTCCGCCGTTTGCGCCATGGAACTCTCCCGCTCGCTGCCCGCAGATAATTCGTCAGTTTAGGATGTGATCCGTCCTGCACTGCAAGATCGATTTTGCACTGCAGCAGCAGCAGGTTGTAATCTGCTGTGGAAATATGGACCACAGCGGCAATAAAGTTGCCGAAGTGCTCGTGGCTGATGCGACCGAACTCACCCTCGCCAAGTAGGCGACCCCTGCCGCCTAGCGACCGAAGCTTCCTCTGGGCTTCCCCTTGCCGTTGGCTTTGGCGGCAATTTCCTTGAGTTTGAGGCCTTGGCGGACGGAAAGCGAGGCGCCCAGATGCCCCTTCTCCGGATCGCGAAACGCGCGGCCGTAGACCTCAACCCGCTCCTCGACCGAGCCGAGGAATTCCCCTTCCCAGTCCGAGAGCTTCGTGCCGGTCTGTTCCGCCGCCTTGCGAGCCTTCTTGAGGGCGCGAAGCGCCGCACGCTTGGCACGCGCTTTCTCACGTTCGCGGCGTTCTTCGGCAGCGTGCGCTTTGGAGCGAAAACTCATGCCCGATCAATGGGCGGCATGGGGGTCGCGCTCGCCCACCTTCATGGCCAACGAGAGATTGTCTGTCGCGACTGGGCAGGTGAAGAACGGCGAGCGCGCGCAATTGGGGTTGTATGCGAAATTGAAATCGATGGTGATCTTATTCGGCGGGAACGCGCCGAAATCCTCGGCGTCGACATAGCGGCCTGCTCCGTATGCGCCCTTGCCCGTCAGATCGTCGGTAAAGAAAGCGGACATGGACGAAATCTTCTTTGGATCGTTGTCGTCGGTGTAGAGCGGGAGCGTGAACTGTTTTCCTTGCAACGTGAAGCTTGCATCCCCGGCATGAAAGAACTGCTTGTCCGTCCCGCGCGAGGTGCGGAAGGTGCGCGGCGGCAGTTTCGGGTCTGGCTTAAAGTCAGCGGAGACTCGATAGGCAGGATTGTAGGGAAAGAATTCCACTCCCTTGAAGCTCTTCGCGGCCGCTGCCTTCTGGTTAAAGACAAAGAACCGCGCGCCCAGCACCCCGGCGTCAACCTGCGTTTGCGCGCCGGTCACATCGATATCGGGTGCAACCGGAACCCCCTTCGCAACCTCGGCTTCAGTGAAGGTCTTCCCGTCTTTAAGGATAACCGGGTGGTGGTTGCGTACGGTGGCCGTCAAAACTCCCCCCCGCACCTTCCCTTGCGTCCATTTGAAGGTGTCCGGCTTGCCCGGCGTGCCTTTCAGCGTGGCCATTTCGCCTTCGCCAAGATAGGCGGCATCCTGAATCTTCAGGATCGCATGTGGCCGTGTGGCGAACGCGACATTACCGTCGGCGATTTCCGCCTTCCACTTCTCCTCCGGCGTCGACGCATTCGCCAAGGTCGCTGTCAGAGCAAGTACGCAAGAAGCCAAAACTGCCAAGCGCATCCACGAATCTCCGCTCATTGGAAGCGGGAAGCTAGCGCACGGCCGCGCCGCGGGCCAGCGGCTCTATCCAAAGATGTCGTGAAGCGCGACTGTCGCGACCGCATGCAAAGGTCTCGCCCATGAGCCGCGACAAGCCGTGGATTTTCCGCACCTATGCGGGCCATTCGAGCGGGGCCGCCTCCAATGCGCTCTACCGGATAAACCTGGCGAAGGGGCAGACGGGCCTGTCCGTTGCCTTCGATCTGCCGACCCAGATCGGCTACGACAGCGACTATCCGCTCGCCAAGGGCGAGGTCGGCAAGGTCGGCGTCCCGATCTGTCATCTGGGCGACATGCGCGCGCTGTTCGACGGCATTCCGCTCGCGCAGATGAACACGTCCATGACGATCAACGCCACAGCCGCCTGGCTGCTCGCGCTCTATCTGGCGGTGGCGGATGAGCAGGGTGCCCCGCGCGCGAGTCTCACCGGCACCACGCAGAACGATATCATCAAGGAATATCTCGCCCGTGGCACTTACATCTTCCCGCCGGATCCGTCGCTCCGCCTCACCACGGATGTCATCGCGTTCACCGCGGCGGAAATGCCGAAATGGAATCCGATCAATCTGTGCTCGTACCACCTGCAGGAAGCTGGCGCCGAGCCGGTGGAAGAGGCAGCGTTCGCCCTTGCCGCTGCCGTCGCCGTGCTCGACGCGACGAAGGCGCGCGGCGACATCCAGGCATCGGAGTTTCCTAACGCGGTCGGCCGCATCAGCTTCTTCGTGAACTCGGGCGTGAGATTCGTCACCGAGATCTGCAAGCTGCGCGCGATGGCACAGGTTTGGGATGAATTGTCCCGCGATCGTTACGGCATTTCCGATCCGAAGCTTCGCCTCTTCCGCTATGGCGTGCAGGTGAATTCGCTGGGACTGACCGAGCAGCAGCCGGAGAACAATGTTTACCGCATTCTGTTCGGCATGCTGGGCGTAACGCTTTCGAAGAGAGCGCGCGCACGAGCCGTGCAGTTGCCAGCATGGAATGAGGCGCTGGGGCTACCCCGGCCATGGGATCAGCAGTGGTCGCTGCGTCTGCAGCAGATCGCGGCATTCGAGACCGACATGCTGGAATTCGACGACATTTTCGATGGCTCGAAAGTCCTCGAAGAGAAGGTGTCCACCTTCGCTACACAGATGAAACAGGAGATCGCGCGGATTGAAGCCCTTGGCGGCGCAGCCTCGCAATCCGCGCTGGAATACATGAAAGAGCGGCTCGTCTTGTCCAATGCCGCACGTGTCGAGGCCATCGAGCGGGGTGAGGAAATCCGTGTGGGCGTGAATGCCTACACCGAAACCGAGCCATCGCCGCTGACGCAAGGCGAGTCGCAATTCGTATCCGTGGATGGAAAGGCCGAACGCGAGCAGATCAAACGGCTTAAGGCCTGGAAACAGACGCGCGATCCCAGTCAAGTAGCGGGCTCATTGAAGGAGCTGCGGAAATGCGCAAGTGAAGATCGAAATATCATGCCTGCGTCGATCGCATGCGCCAAGGCGGGCGTGACGACCGGCGAATGGGCGGAATGTCTGCGGAACGTGTTTGGCGAATATCGTGCGCCGACGGGCATCTCAATGGACGCCCCAACACGCAACGATGAGCGCATTCTCGAGTTGCGCGATGAAGTGGAACGTGTATCGAAGAAGCTCGGACGCAGACTCACACTGCTGGTTGCGAAACCGGGGCTCGACGGCCACTCCAACGGCGCCGAGCAAATCACCATTCGGGCGCGCGATGCCGGAATGAATGTGATTTACAACGGCATCCGCTTTTCGCCCGAGGAGATCGTCGCGGCGGCACAAGAAGTGCGGCCCCATGTTATCGGGATTTCGATTCTGTCCGGCTCACATGTGCCGCTGGTGCAAACGCTGATGCAGCAGCTGAGGGCAGCGGGACTGACGGACGTCAACGTCGTCGCCGGCGGAATCATTCCGGCGGAGGACGAGCGGCTGCTCAAGGACGCCGGAGTGTCCGCCGTGTTCAGCCCCAAGGACTATGACCTAAACGCAATCATGCGCGCGATCATCCGGCTCGTCACGACAGATCAGGCTAAGACTGCGCAGCCATGGCAAGGCGAGCCCGAATCTCCGGCGGCGTGACACCCGCTGCTCGCATATCTCTCAGCGTGACGGATCGATCGCGTTTGGAGAATTTGCGGCCATGCTCGTCGAGAATTAGCGGGTGATGGGCATAGGTGGGTGCGGGCAATTCGAGCAGCGCCTGCAGGAGACGCTGCACATGCGTGGCGGCGAAGAGATCGTTGCCGCGGGTGATGAGTGTGACACCCTGGAACGCGTCGTCAATGACGACGGCCAAGTGATAGGACGCCGGCGTGTCCTTCCGCGCCAGCACGATATCGCCGAAGAGAAGCGGATTGACGGTGATAATCCCGTTCTTGCCATTCAGGCCGCTGCCGCGCTCCTCGAACGTGAGTTGGCCGGCGCGCGCAACAGCTCTCGCCACGTCGAGCCGAAGGGCATGTGGTGTGCCGCTTTCCAGTCGTGATCTTCGCTCCAGCTCGCTCAGGTTCCGGCAGATGCCGGGATAGAGCGGGCCTTCCGGTCCGTGCGGCGCCGCGGCTGATCGCGCGATTTCAGCCGCGATATCGCTGCGCGTGCAGAAGCACGGGTACAGTAATCCCATTGCGTCGAGCAGATCGAGCGCGGAACGATACTCAGACAGGCGTTCAGACTGACGCAGCACCGGCTCCGCCCATTCGAACTCGAGCCAAGCGAGATCTTCGAAGATCGCCGCTTCGAACTCCGGCCTGCAGCGTGAGCAATCGATGTCTTCGATGCGGAGGAGAAATCGTCCACCCGCACGTCGCGCCGCTTCGTGGGCCGTAATGGCCGCAAACGCGTGCCCCAAATGCAGATACCCGGTTGGACTTGGCGCAAAACGCGTGACAATCATGCAGGAAACATTACGCGAAGACAGGTGAGATGGCGCTGGGAACTCGAACCCTGACCGGTCCGCGGCTGCCGCCGGCGCGCGGGCAAGCCACGCACCTGGTCGTGCTGTGCCACGGCTATGGCGCCGACGGCAACGATCTCATCGGGCTTGCGCCGCTGTGGCAGCGGCTGATGCCAACAGTCGCCTTCGCGGCGCCAAATGCGCCCGAGCCCTGCGCCGGCGCGCCAATGGGATATCAGTGGTTTCCCATCTCCCGGCTCGATCCGCACGCCATGCGCGCCGGCGTCGAATCTGCGGCAAGTGTACTCAACGCCTTCGTCGACACCGAGCTCAAGCGGCTCGATTTGCCGCCAGAACGGCTGGCGCTCGTGGGCTTCAGCCAGGGCACGATGGTGTCGCTGCACGTCGGCCTGCGCCGCGCCGTCAAACCAGCGGCGATCGTCGGCTACTCGGGAATGCTGACCGACCCCGAGGGGATAGTGACGCTTGCGCGGGAAGCGCCGCCGATCCTCCTCATCCATGGCGACGCCGACACGATGATCCCGGCGGAATTCCTGTTCATCTCCACGGGCGCATTGGGAGCAGCGGGTGCGGCGGTGCAATGGCATCTGTCGCATGGCCTCGGTCATTCCATTGACGAGGACGGGCGTGCGCTCGGCGGAACGTTTCTCGCCATGGCCTTTCGCAGTCTCCTGAAGCGTACCGCGACAGAAATCTCTTGCTCCGTGTCCTGACGGTCATCGTTTCGTCACGCCGAATCGCATAGCTTTTCCTGCGCTGGCGCCAGCTTGGCATTTTCCGTTCAAGCCCTTAAGGTTCGCCCGCCAACAAGGGAGGCTATGCCTTCAAAGGAGACGTGTCGTGTTAGCCGCCGAGCGATCGCCTGAAAATTGCCCGGCGCTGGTGTTAAACGCGGACTATCGTCCGCTGAGCTACTTTCCCCTGTCGCTGTGGGGTTGGCAGGACGCGATCAAGGCCGTCTTTCTCGAGCGCGTGAACATCCTCGCCGAGTACGAACGCGTGGTGCATTCGCCGAGCTTCGAGATGAAGCTGCCGAGCGTGGTATCACTCAAGACCTACGTGAAGCCCGCGCGAAACCCGGCATTCACGCGGTTCAACGTGTTCCTGCGCGATCGGTTCGAATGCCAGTATTGCGGCAGCCGCGACGACCTCACCTTCGATCATCTGGTCCCGCGCTCCCGCGGCGGCAAGACGACTTGGGACAATGTGGTGGCGGCATGCGCGCCCTGCAATCTGCTCAAGGGCGCACGGCTTTCGCATCACATCGCCATGTATCCCCGCAATCCGCCGCACAAGCCGACGGTGAACGAGCTGCGCAGCAATGGCCGCCGCTTCCCGCCCAACTACCTGCATGAGAGCTGGGCGGACTACCTCTATTGGGACAGCGAGCTGGAGGCGTAAGTTGGCGAATAGGAAATAATGAATAGGATCAGGGAGCGGTCAAATCCCAATTCGCTATTCACCACTTGGCATTCGCTCTAAATTCGTTCCGACAATTTAATCGCCAGACGGCAGCCGGATTTGATCGCTTCACTGAGGAAGCGATAGCCGAGTGCATCTTCTGCGCCATGCGCAAGCGCCTCGTCGCGGTGCGCGATTTCATCGCTGCGAAATTCGGCAACGGTTTTCTTCAGCTCAGTGTCGCTGCTGAGCCGATCCAATTGCGATGCGTAGTGCTCATCGATCACTTCTTCCACCGCGGCCGTGCACGCCATCGCGGCTTTCTCGCCCATCAGCGCCGTTGCCGCGCCGAGCGCATAACCGGCGAGCCGCCACACCGGCTCCAGCGCCGTCGGCCGCACTCGGCACTCGTTCACGAGGCGGTCGAACGTGTGCAGATGCTTCTGTTCCTGCTCCGCCATTCTGCGAATCGCATCCGCCGCTTTCGAATCGCGTCCGATCGCGTCGAACACCGCCAACTGGCCCTCATAAATTCGCACAGCGCCATACTCACCCGCATGATCCACGCGGATCATCGACTCGATATCGTTGTCCTTCGACACGCCCGGTGCCGCCGGCCTCCTCTTCCGCGGACTCATGCGGGTCCCTCATCGCGTGTCGTCAGCGCAACAAGCGCAAGTACTGCGGCGCCGAGCGAAATCATCGCATTGTATCCGGCCATCGAAATTCCAATCATTCGCCACGCCGCGTGATCGCACATCACGACATGCGCATTGAGATCGAGCTTGCCTGTCAATTGAAACGCAGACCCCGTACAGGCGCTCGGCCCCGGCCACCACTTCCACTCAATTCCCGCATGATACACACCGATCGCGCCGGAGATGGCCACCAGAAGGATGGTCAGTATCGCGATCGGCCAACCCAGCTTGGCGTCGACCGTTTTCGCGGAAACTGCCCGGCCGCCAAGGATTCCGATCGCCGCCGCCGCGATGTGGGGCCAGCGCTGCCAGTGGCAGATTTCACACGGCGGGTAACCGCCGATGTACTGAAACCCGAGCGCGCCCAAAATGAGGGCCAGCGACAGTACCCCTAGGGCGAAGGCCACCAGCTCCGGCCGCGGCCTGCTCATCGGGCGAACACCTGGGCATCGTCGGCGAAGGCTTTGAATTCGAGCGCGTTGCCCGACGGATCGGTGAGGAAAAATGTCGCCTGCTCGCCCGGCTTCCCCTCGAATCGGACACCCGGGTCAATGACGAAAGGAACTTGCGCCCGCCTGAGCCTTTCGGCCAATTCCCGCCACGCCTCCATTGCCAGAATCACCCCAAAGTGGCGGACGGGAACCTGTTTGCCGTCCACCCAATTATGGGCTTTGTCGAACGGCTCGGAGGGGCTTAAATGCGCTACGATCTGATGGCCGAAGAAGTCGAAATCGACCCATTCGTCCGAAGATCGGCCTTCCCGGCAACCCAGGAGTTCCCCGTAAAACGCCCGCGCCTGGCCAAGATCGCGCACGGGAAAGGCGAGGTGGAAACGGGGACGGCTGGGCATAGCGGGTTTGTGATGTTTGCGTGCGAGAGAAGCAGGCTCTGTAGGTAAAGAAAAGTCCATGCGTAAAAGGGTCTCTTCCAAACGGCCGGCGGCACAACTCGCCAAGCGCGAGCTGTTGCGGATCGACGGCAAGCCGGTCGCGGTCACGTTGAAGCTCAATCCGCGAGCGCGGCGGCTGATCGTGAAGGTACATCCGTCCACCGGCGAGGTGACCATCGTTGCGCCGTCCAAGCGCTCGATCGACCACGCGATCGATTTCGCCCGCGGCGAGACCGACTGGATCGCCGAACGCCTGCGCAAGGTGCCACCCACGGTGCCGCTCGGGCTTGGCGCGCGAATTCTCTATCGCGGCGAGGAGCATGTGATCCGCCGCGGCGATGGCCGCCGCACACCCGCATGGCTCGATCATGAGGATGGCAATCGCATCATCCGGGTGACAGGACAGAGCGAGCATGCCGCCCGCCGCGTGCTCGATTTCCTGAAACGCGAGGCGCGCAAGATTCTCGAGGCGCGGTCCTTCGAATTTGCGGCGCGGCTGGGCACCGCGCCGAAGCATTTGACGGTGCGCGATACGGCAAGCCGCTGGGGCTCGTGTTCGACGCAGCGCTCTCTGTCGTTTTCCTGGCGGCTCATCCTGGCGCCGCCTTTCGTGCTCGATTACGTGGTGGCGCACGAAGTGGCGCATATGCGCGAAATGAATCACGGCCCCCGCTTCTGGCGGCTGGTCGAGGAGCTCGTCGGCAATACGGAAAAGCCGCAAGCGTGGCTGCGCGAAAACGGCTCGTTGCTCCATCGCTACGCCCCGCGCTCCACACCCGAGCGTGCCGCTGCATGACGAGGCGTCCGCGGCGTGGTTCCTCGCCGGTTTACGGGGGAGGGGAACCGCCGCAGGCGGTGAAGGGGGTGAGATTCTGCGCAGCGTTCTTTTTGCCATTTGTGCTACCCTGCACAGCATTCGCCGCACAACCCGCACCACAGCCATCCAAGAAACCACCACCCTCCGCGTTTGCGCAAGAACAGCGGATGAGTTTCGGCGAGCGTATGCGACGGTGGAATCCGCTTATCGCCAACGCCTCGAAGAAATTTGATGTGCCGGAGAAATGGATTAGATCCGTGATGCTGGCGGAAAGCGGCGGGCGCACGATGTTATCCGAAAACCAGCCGATCAAATCGAGCATGGGCGCGATGGGCCTGATGCAGCTGATGCCGGACACCTGGAGCGACATGCGCAAGCAATATCGCCTCGGTGCGAATCCATACGATCCGCACGACAACATCTTCGCCGCCGCTGCCTATTTGCGCTGGCTGCACGGCAAATATGGCTATCCGAACATGTTTGCCGCGTACAATGATGGCCCCGGCAATCTCGAAGCCCGCATGAGGGATTTGGGCCTGCTGCCGCGCGAAACACAGATGTACGTTGCGAAGGTAACCGGCGCTGCGATGTTAGGCGGCGTGTTCGCGCACGGCAAATTGAAATTCACCAAGCCAAACGGCACGCCCGTCGTTCTGAATGGAGCAGCCGTTCTCAGGGTGCGCGCAGCCTTTCCCGGCGAATATGCGCCGGGCGTACAAACCGTCATCACCACGGGACGGATGAATCAGGGCGTGCGCGAAAGCCTCGACGTCGTGCGATCCATCATCCGCTCCCACGGCGGCGCGGCGTAAACAACAAATCCGAGCTGTAGACTTCGAAAGGGCGTGTAGAATTGGCCCGCTAGGAACAGGCCTCGAATTCAAAAGCTCTGCCCCGCGCGGAGAATCGGGCGTCCGCCATGCGTAATTGCATGGCGCAAATGGAAACGAATACCGCTCGGGACCGGAATGGGGCCGCTTGACCGGGCAGCTTCGGTCAGTATATTGCGCGGCTCTTCGCAGGCTGGCGTCTGCGGGGCCATAGCAGATTCAAGGACTTAGCTCATGTTTGCGGTCATCCGCAGCGGCGGAAAACAGTACCGGGTCGCGGAGAACGACGTGATCTCGCTTGCCAAGCTCGAGGGCGAGGTGGGCGCGAAGGTCGCGCTTTCGGAGGTGCTCCTGTTGGGCGGAGATAAGCCCAAAACCGGAGCCCCGCTCGTGTCCGGCGCCAGCGTGGAGGCGGAAATCGTGGAGCACGGCCGCGGTCCCAAGATCATCGCCTTCAAGAAGAAGCGGCGCAAGAACACACACAGAAAGCGCGGCTCCCGCCAGCACTTCACGAAGGTGAAGATCACCGGAATCAGCGCGGGCAAGGACTAGACCGATGGCGCACAAGAAGGCAGGCGGCTCCTCGCGCAATGGGCGCGACTCACCGGGCCAGAGACTGGGCGTGAAGAAGTTCGGCGGCGAATCCATTTCGGCCGGCAACATCATCGTGCGCCAGCGCGGCACCAAATTCTTCGCCGGCGAAAATGTCGGCATGGGCAAGGACCACACCCTGTTCGCCACCGCGGACGGCCAGGTCCAATTCCGCGAGGGTTACAAGCGCCGCACGTACGTGTCTGTACTTCCGGCGGCCGGTGACCAGGCGAAGAGCGCTTAGGCGGCAGCGAATTTGAGCCGCCACCCAAATCGGCGGCTCCATGTGAAGCGAGGGAAGATGGATCCGCCATCTTCCCTTTTTTCTTTCCCTCGCCACATGAGGGTAGTGTCATGACAACGCGATTGGAAACCGAGCGACTGCTGTTACGCCCGCCGGAGAGGAGCGACATTCCCGCACTCGTTCCGCTGATCGGCGACTGGGAGGTGGCCAAGAATTTAAGCCGGGTGCCGTATCCGTATACGGAAGAAGACGCTTACTCATTCTTCGATCAGGCGCGGGAGCGGCGCGCGAGCGGCACGGATTTCAATTTCGCGATTCTACTGAAACCGGATGAGCGCTATATCGGCGGATGCGGTGTGCATTTGCGCGACAACGGCGAGTGGGAATTCGGCTACTGGATCGGCAAGCCGTGTTGGAGAAGTGGATACGCAACCGAAGCGGCGCGCCGGCTGCTAGAGTTCGCGTTCGAGGAACTGAAGATGGAGGCCCTGACGGCAGGCTGGTTCTCCGGCAATCCTGCTTCAGGGCACATTCTCGAGAAGCTTGGCTGCACCCGTATCGGTTCGGAGGAACGCGAATGCCGCTCGCGCGGGCACGCTGTCAGGTGCAATATGATGGTGCTGACGCGCGAAGCCTTTCAGCTAAGGCAGGCCGCATGAAGTTTCTCGATCAGGCGAAGGTTTACATCGCGAGCGGCGCGGGCGGGAATGGCTGTGTCTCGTTTCGCCGCGAGAAGTTCATCGAGTTCGGTGGACCGAATGGCGGCGGTGGCGGCCGGGGTGGCGATGTATGGGCGGAAGCGGTCGAGAATCTCAACACGCTGATCGATTACCGCTATCAGCAGCACGTAAAGGCGAAAAACGGCCAGCACGGCATGGGTAAAGAGATGACCGGCGCGGCCGGCGCCGATGCCGTCCTGCGGGTGCCGGTGGGGACGCAGGTCTTCGAGGAGGATGGTGAAACGCCGATCGCAGATCTCGACAAGCCTGGCGCGCGCGTGAAGTTGCTGCAGGGCGGCAAGGGAGGCTTCGGCAATGCGCATTTCAAGACGTCTACCAATCAGGCACCGCGCCACGCCAATCCCGGTCAACCGGCGGAAGAGAAGACGATCATTTTGCGTCTGAAACTGATTGCCGATGTTGGTTTGGTCGGCTTGCCGAATGCGGGCAAGTCGACATTTCTGTCGCGCGTCTCCGCGGCGAGACCGAAAATCGCGAATTATCCTTTCACCACGCTCAATCCCCAGCTCGGCATGGTGCGCATCGATAACACCGATTTCGTGGTCGCCGATCTGCCCGGACTGATTGAAGGCGCACACGAGGGCGCCGGTCTCGGCGACCGCTTTCTCGGTCACGCCGAACGCTGCAGCGTCATCCTGCATCTGGTCGACGGCACGCAATCGGAAATCGTCCGCGCCTACCGCACCATTCGCAACGAGCTCGAAGCCTACGGTCATGACCTGGGCGCCAAGCCCGAACTTGTTGCGCTAAACAAAATTGATGCCATCGATAAGACCGCAATCTGGCGCAAACGATTAGCCCTCGAGAAAGCCAGCGGGCACGAGGTTTTTGCGCTATCCGGCGTGACCGGCGAAGGCGTGACGGATGTCTTACGCGCGATTGCGAAGATCGTCGCAAAAGGGCGCGGTAACGAACGCGCACGCAGACCCGCTCCCGCTTGGTCGCCGTGACGAACGTCGCGCGTTGCATTACGATCTGCTGATGGAACCCCCCGCAGGGTCACATTGGCTCAAACCACCGGGCCCTGTTGCGCCCGGATTGAGGATCGGTCTGCTCGGGGGCTCCTTCAATCCGGCGCATGCGGGCCACCTGCATGTTAGCGATGTGGCGCTGAAGCGACTTCACCTTGACTATGTGTGGTGGCTCGTTGCACCGCAAAATCCGCTGAAACAAGCGAGCGGCATGGCTCCTTTGCGCGAGCGTCTCGCCTATGCCGCCGAAAAGTTCGAGCATCACCCGCGCATCCTGGTTGTGGACGTGGAGACGGCGCTCGGAACGCGATTCACGATCGACACGCTCAACGCACTGAAGCGCCGCTTTCCGGAACTTCCTTTCGTCTGGCTGATGGGGACAGACAATCTCGATCAGTTCGATCATTGGCGGCGCTGGCCCGAAATTGTTCGGAACGTCCCGATTGCGGTGGTGATGCGCCCTGGTTCAACGGTCGCCCCTCTCCGCGCAAAGGCTCTGCAACGCTTCGCCCATGCGCGGGTCGCCGATCCGGCAAGGCTGCCATTCGCGAAGCCACCCGCCATTTCCGTCCTGGACGGACCGCGAAGCTCTGCCAGCGCGACCGCGATCCGGGCACAAGCACTTGCGGACGAAGCCTTGGTCAATGCCGTCCGCTCGTGCTAGACTAGCGTCACTTCAAAGAGGAGCGCGCGAACCGGTTCATGCTCGAATGGAAAATGTCCTCGACCTGCCGCGTTCCGCGTAAGGCAACAGGAGGAGACACATTCTGACCCGCACGACCACCGGCATAAAGCGCGCGCCCCGCAAAACCCCGCCCCGCCTATCACACGGCAAAGACCAAGATCAGACATTGCTCTCGCGTATCCTCTCGTCACTCGACGCGGACAAGGCGGAAGACATCGTCACGATCGCTCTTGAGGGCCGCTCTTCGATCGCCGATGCGCTTGTGATTGCGAGCGGACGTTCGGCGCGCCACGTCGCGTCCATCGCAGAGCACCTCGCGCGAAAGCTCAAGGAAGCGGGTTACGGAACACGACCGCTGGACGGTACCACCCAGGGTGACTGGGCGCTCGTCGACGCCGGCGATGTGATCGTGCACATCTTTCGCCCCGAAGTGCGCGCCTATTACGATCTCGAAGGCATGTGGAGCGTGAAGGAGCCCCAGCGCGCCGCAATCTAGTCGATGGCGCCGAACTCCAGCCAGCGAACTAAGCGCGAATACAATGCGCATTCTCACCCTCGCCGTTGGATTTGCCCGCGACACGCATGAAGGCGCGCTATGCGACGATTTTTGCGGCCGCGCAGGCACGATGGGAAAGCGCCTTGGGTTTTTGTCCGTCGGCGTGCAGGAGGTTGCTGTCTCCAAACTTCGTGAAGCGCGCACGCGAATTGCCGACGAAGGCGAGCGGCTCGCCGCGAGGATTCCAGAGCAGGCGCATATCATTCTGCTCGATGCCAAAGGTAAGGGAATGACGAGCGAGGCTTTCGCCGAGATGTTGGGCGCGATGCGCGATGCAGGCGCACGCGACCTGACATTTCTCATAGGCGGCCCGGACGGACTCGATCCCGGTCCGCATGTCAGGGCGGGCCGGAGCCTCGCCTTCGGATCCCAGACTTGGCCGCACCTCCTGGCACGCGCAATGCTGGCTGAACAAATCTATCGCGCTATAACCATATTAGCCGGGCACCCTTATCATCGCGGCAGATAGCCGTGGCTTGGGGCAGGCACGGCCTCGACCGAAATGGCGTAAGTCAAGATTGCACATGGGTTTTTCGGTGTGGCGCTCACGATAATTCCGTTTGAAGCGATGGCGCCGCACCTGTATAAACCGGCGCGCTTCGGCAAGGTCATCGACTCGAAGGGGTGTTTACATGGGTATGGAACTTCCTGCCGGCTACCGGCCGTCGGAAAGCGAACCCTTCATGAGTGAGCGGCAGCGCGAGTATTTCCGCCGCAAGCTTGTGGGTTGGAAAGACGAAATCCTCCGCGAAAGCCGCGAAACAATTCAGAACCTCCAGGCCGAAACGACGCCCCATGCCGACCTCGCCGACCGTGCGTCCACCGAAGCAGAGCGGCAACTTGAACTCAGGACAAGGGATCGGCAGCGTAAACTTATCGCCAAGATCGATGCTGCGCTTCGCCGTATCGAGGATGGCTCTTACGGGTTCTGTGAGGAAACCGGCGAACCGATTTCCCTGAAACGCCTCGACGCCAGGCCGATCGCGACGCTCTCGATCGAAGCGCAGGAACGCCACGAGCGCCGTGAGCGCGTTTACCGGGACGACTGACCCACCTGCGCCTGCTCAATCCGGCGCGGGTCCTGCCAGATCGCGGAAGGCGGAGATCACTTTCATGTAAGTGTCCCGCTTGAACGGGACAATGAGCCGAGGGAGGGATTCGATCGCAAGCCACTTCCATTGCTCAAATTCCGGCTCCGCCGTGCGAACGTTAATTTCCGAGTCCTCTCCCAGAAAGCGCATCGCCATCCATTTCTGCTTCTGCCCGCGGTAGCGGCCGCGCAATGCGACGCCCAGAAGATGGGACGGCAGATCGTACGTAAGCCATTCGTCAAGCTCGCGCAGGAATTTTGCCCTGCGTGTTCCGATTTCTTCTTCGAGTTCGCGAAGGGCGGCCTGTTCCGGCGTTTCGCCGTCATCAATGCCGCCCTGCGGCATCTGCCAACCTTCGACCGTTTGATCGATGCGCTTGCCGACGAAGACGAGCCCTTCCCGGTTCAACAGCATGACGCCGACGCATGGCCGGTACGGCAGGTCATCGTGCTTCAGACGCAAATTGTGGCGAGACATCGGTCCAACTCATTGCAGTAGATCTACTATGGCCGAAGCACGTATCAGAGCAAAGCCCCCGCACAGCCGTTCCATCCATTCCGAAAAAGGAGACGTTCTAATTCCGGGTTGCACAACAAGATTTGGGACAGCCTGGAAATCGCTAGTTGCCGTTGGGCGATGTGCTCCGCCGGCTGGTGCGATAGGCGGCATGTGCTGGCAATCCGCCCAGAAGTCGCACCGCATAGCTCAGCTGAAAATCGTCGTACGTCTTCTTGGGATCGGGGCGTATCACCGATGCGACATCAGATTTGATCGCCGGGCCTTCCGCATCGAGATGCCGCGGGAGATTCGCTTCCCGCCCGATCAGCGACTGAAATCCATCGCGCTCCGCCGAGCTATCTGCGATGGAAATATCGGGGATAATGCCGGTCGTCTGAATCGAGCGGCCCGAAGGCGTGTAATAACGGGCGGTCGTCAGATGCAGCGCCCCAGCCTTGCCGTCATCAAGTGGAATGACTGTCTGGACGGAGCCTTTGCCGAACGAAACCGTGCCGGCAATTCTCGCCCGATGATGATCCTGCAATGCCCCGGCCACGATTTCGGATGCGCTGGCGCTTCCGCCGTTCATCAGCACGATGATCGGTTTGCCATCTGCGATGTCGCCCGGCTGCGCATCGAACCGCTGCGTATCTTCCTTGTTTCGCCCGCGCACTGAAACGATTTCGCCGCCGTCGAGAAAATCGTCTGAAACCGCGATTGCCTGATCCAGCAGGCCACCGCCGTTATCTCTCAGGTCGATAACGTAGCCCTTTATCCCCGGACCAATTTGCTTTTTCAGGTCAGCGACGGCAGATCGAAGGCCCGAATCGGTTCGCTCGTTGAACGCGGGCAATTTGATATACCCGATATCGCCCTGCCTCTTGTGTGTCACACCCTCCACCGCAATGACCTGGCGGACGAGCGGCACATCGAAGGAATCATGAACCCCTTCGCGCATGATGCTAAGGACAACCTTTGTGCCGGCCGGGCCGCGCAGCTTGTCCTGTACGTCATCCAGCTTCATGCCGGTCGTCACTTTTCCATCGATTGCGAGAATGCTGTCGCTCGCCCGAATGCCGGCTTTTTGCGCAGGTGTGCCCTCGATAGGCGAAATCACCTTGATCAGACTCTCGTCCAAGCCAATGACAAGCCCGACGCCGCCATATTGTCCCTCTGTCTTGACCTGCATGGCCGCAAAGGTGCGTGGATCGAAATAGCTTGAATGGGGATCCAGGTTGGACAGCATGCCCGAAATTGCGCCTTCGACGAGATCGCGATCACCGGGGGGATCTACATAATTCGCGCGAACCGCGGCATAGGCCTTTCCAAACCGTATCAGCTCGGCGCCTGACTCGGAGCCCTGCGCAAAATGCAGTAGCGCAAACGTGGCGCAAAACGTCGCGGCAGCTGTAAGCCCCGCGAGTGAAAGCCCTCTAATTCGTTCCAAGAGCTTCCTCGATCCGTGCCGTTAATTTGCCTGAGCGCTCTTTACGACGGAACTCACTGTCATTTTCCCGCGCAGGATATCGAGCGCATAGGAAAGTTGGAAGTCATCGTATTTCTTGCCGGGCGCTGGGCGGATTACATTCTGTTTCACCTTTTTGGCGCTCTCACCGGACAGGTGCCCGGGGAGATCGGCCTCCGTCTGAAGGGCTATTTTCGGTGTGTTGTCTTCGTCGCCTTGGCTCACCGTAACATCGGGGATGATGCCCATCGCCTGAATCGAATGTCCTGACGGCGTGTAATACTTGGCCGTTGTCAGCCGCAAAGCGCCGCCACCCTCACCGAGAGGAATGATTGTCTGTACCGAGCCCTTTCCAAAAGAGGTCATGCCGACAACCGTGGCGCGCTTATGGTCCTGCAGTGCTCCGGCGACGATTTCAGATGCTGAAGCCGTTCCGCCATTAACCAGGACCACCACCGGCTTGCCGTCCGTGATATCGCCGGACTTCGCATTGTACCGCTGTGTGTCATCCGGGTGCCGACCCCGCGTGGAGACAATCTCGCCCGAACTCAAAAAATCGTCGGACACGGCAATGGCCTGGTCAAGCAATCCGCCTGGATCATTGCGCAAATCGATGACGTAACCTTTGAGTCCGCCGCCAATCTGCGCCCTTAGATCGTGTACCGCCTTCTCAAGGCCTGAATCGGTCCGTTCGTTGAAGGCGGAGATGCGGATATATCCGACATCGCCTTCCCGGTGATACTTTACGCTATCGACGCGGATAACGGCCCGGGTCAGGGTCACGTCAAACGGCTTCTTTGTTCCCGGTCTTACGACGGTGAGGGATACCTTGCTCCCACTCGGCCCGCGCATCTTGTCGATCGCGTCGTTCAACGCCATGCCCTGAATTGGCGTGCTGTTGATGGCGGCGATGAAATCTCCGGTCTTGATTCCCGCCTTGGCTGCCGGTGTGTCGTCGATCGGGGAGATGACCTTCACAAGGCCATCCTCCATCGTGACCTCGATTCCAAGGCCGCCAAATTCACCCTTCGTCTGCACCTGCATGTCGGCAAACGCCTTGGCATCCATGTAGCTCGAATGTGGATCAAGCGACGAAACCATTCCTTCAATGGCGTTGTTGACAAGCTCGCGATCTTCGACCGGACGGACATAGTTCGCGCGCACGCGTTCGAAGGCATCGCTGAAGAGATCGAGTTGGCGATATGCTGACAGGTCGCTTGCGCCATGGGCTGCCGGAAACAACATCAAGGCTGTCGTGAAGCCCGCTAACGCACCGACGCCCACCAACGCATAACGCTTCATGATCTTCTCGCTTTTTTCAGATCGATGCCCAGCCATCGCGCGGGGCTGACGCTTTTTCCGTTCTGCCGCATTTCGAAATAGAGCTTCGCCCCATTGCCTTCCAACGGCATTCTGCCTACCGGTTCGCCGGTGAGCAACTGATCGCCTGGCCGAACTTCAATGCGGTCAAGCCCGGCGAGCACAAGATCGTAACCGTCTGATATTTCCAATATCAAGACTTGGCCGCTTTTATGGTAAGGGCCGGCGAAAAGCACCCGTGAATCTGCCGGTGCGACGACGGAGGCACCTGGCGAGGCAAGAAAGCTCAACCCCGGCGCATCAGACCCGCCCACGGCTTCCGGGCCGCCTTGGATGGTCGGCCCAACAACGGGCCTAAGGAGGGATTCCAGCCCTGATCGGCCGGCCCTGCCAATAAGCTGCGTATCCTGGTTTGGGGCAACGGCGCGCAGCCCGGAGACCCGAGCCAGGAGCGCCTTCAGATCTGTAGCTTGGGCGCCAATTGCCTCCAATTTCTGCTCGAAGGCGGCGTATTGATTGGAAGCCGTCGCGGCCTCCCGCGCTTTTCTCGCGAGAAGTTGATCGAGTTGACGATGCGCGGCAGCGAGGGACCTGGCATTTCGCATAGTTTGCGAGTGCTGGGTGGCGAGATTGATCCGCGCCGTATGAAGGGCTTCAAGCGTTCGGCGGAGGTTTGCCGCTTCGCGATATAGCTGCGGCAGCGAAGCCCCGAGCACCATCGCGCCGCGTGCGGCAGCGAGAGCATCTCGTTGTTGGAGCGCAATGGGGGGCGGTAAGTCCGCCTGCAGGCGCTCAAGCACGGCGAGAAGACGCGAAAAGCGGTATTTGTCGTGAGCGAATTTGGCAGATATGGCCGCCTCGCGAGAGGTCAGGCGAAGAATGTCCGTCTCAATCCGCGCCTTATTTTCCTCAAGTTTTTGAATTTGCGCGGCCTCGTCGACCAGCTCGTGCTGCAATGCCTCGGCTTCTGTCCGCACGGTTTCGCTTCGCTGTCTGGCCTTTTCAACGCCAGGCTTCAGCTGCTGCAATCTCTTTTCGAGAAGTTCAAATTGCTGGCTGGCGCTCGCCGGCTTGTTCGCGTGACCGCGCTCCTGCGGTCCCGGGCTGGATCCGGCAATGCTCTCACCTACAAAAGCGCCGAACAATGCTTCGCAGAATAGCGATAGGCTGATGACGGAAAAAGAAAGACTCTTAATCACCTGGGCCGGGGTAACGACTCACACGCGCAAGTCTAGCATATACGACGTGATGCGAGTGCCATCAAAACCATCGCCTAGGCTTGCGCGTGCGTCTGCTTCTGAACGGATTCGATCTTTGCCTGAATCTGAGCCGCGTCTCCCAGAAAGCGAACCGCCGCAGGTTTGAATTGATCATCCAAGCTATACGCGCGCGGAATTCCCGTCGGCAGGTTTACGTCAACGATTTCGGAATCACTCATGTTCTCGAGATACTTCATCAGGGCACGAAGAGAATTCCCGTGCGCCGCAATGAGAACACGCTTTCCTGCAGCGAGTTCAGGGACAATGCAGGTTTCCCAATATGGCAGCACCCGTTCGAGCACATCTTTGAGGCTTTCGCCCCGCGGGAGCTCCGCCTCCGTAAGTCCGGCATACCGCGGATCGGTTTTCGGATAATCGCCGGATTCCGCGGAAACGAGAGGCGGCCGGATCGCGTAGCCCCGCCGCCATTGCTTGACCTGGGCTTCTCCGAACCTCTTCACCGCGTCGACCTTGTCGCTGCCCTGGAGAGCGCCATAGTGCCGCTCATTCAGGCGCCAGTGCTTGTGGATAGGGATCCACATGAGGTCCATCTGCTCGAGCGCAAGCCAAAGCGTTTTGATTGCGCGGCTTAGGACGGAGGTAAAGGCCACATCGAATGAGAATCCTTGGGCGCCTAACATGCGCCCAGCCTCACGAGCTTCCTCTTCGCCCTGCGGCGAAAGGGGCACATCGCGCCATCCGGTGAAGAGGTTCTTCTTGTTCCATTCGCTTTCGCCGTGCCGAAGCATCACGAGCTGGCAATCGGATTTCACGCGCTCACCGTCCTTTTTGTCAGCCGAACGTAAGGAATCCGCAGGCGACCTGTCCATGGGAGCGCCAAGGCACCCGCAAGCTCTTCCGGGGAAGCTCTTCTCGCAATTGTCCAACGCTTTCGCCAGGAACTCCGCGCATTGTGCTCACGTTCTCAAGGCCGATGGCGGGACCCCCACAAAGGGCAGTGCGGAACGGAGGGCTGATTTGGCTCACGGCGCCGGCGCTCGGCGCCTGCTCGCAGGTGCAATCGGCCCTCAGCCCAGAAGGAGACAAAGCACAGGCGGTTGCCGGGCTTTTCTGGCTTTTCACCGCTGTTTGCGCCGCCGTCTGGCTGATCGTCATCGCCATTATGGTCGTGGCTGTGCTGCGCGGCCGGCCATGGGAGGCAGCACCGGATGTGGAACCTGACCGCCGCCGGGAACATCGCGTCGGGATAGTCGTCACATCGGGCACAGCGATCACGGTGGTGATCCTCATCGTCCTCACGTTTGCCAGTTTCCTCACCAACATGGGCTTTGCCGGCGCGCCCGATCTGGCGCTTACGATCCGCATCTCCGGGCACCAATGGTGGTGGCAGATCAATTACGAGGCGCACGATCCAAGCCGCCGCTTCGAAACCGCCAATGAATTGCACATTCCCGTTGGACAGGAGGTGCGCCTCCAATTTGAATCGCCGGATGTGATTCACAGCTTCTGGGTGCCGAATCTTGCCGGCAAGCAGGATCTGATCCCCGGCCGTCTCACCCAGCTCACGCTGATGGCAGACAAGCCGGGTGTTTATCGCGGACAGTGCGCCGAGTATTGCGGGGCGCAACACGCCCATATGGTGTTTTACGTGGTCGTGCAGAGACCGCAAGCATTCGCCCATTGGTTCAATGCGCAAATCGGCTCCGCGCACCCGCCGCAAACGGACGAGCAACGGCGCGGGCAGATGATCTTCATGGCGCGGGCCTGCGCGACCTGTCACACGATCGGCGGCACGAATGCCGGCGGCATTGTCGGGCCTGATCTCACGCATTTCGGAAGCCGCATGACGATTGCGGCGGGCACGCTGTGGAACAAGCAGCCGCTCCTCGAACAATGGATCGCTGCTCCGCAGAAGATAAAGCCATACACGCGAATGCCCTCAGCAGACCTCGATCGCGGCGAGTTGCACGAGGTCGCCAAATATCTGGAAAGCTTGAAATGAGCGCTGTCTCGGACGCCCTGCGCGATACCGATCTCGACGAATCGCAACTCCAGCGGCGGCTGCTCGGTATCTGGCGAACGCCGCCCGGTATTGTCGGTTGGTTGTCCAGCGTCGACCACAAGCAGATCGCGCTTCGCTACATCGTGACGGCTTTCGTGTTTCTCGGCCTCGGCGGCATCAGCGCGGCCATCATGCGTCTGCAGCTTGCGCTGCCGGACAACCATCTCGTCAGTGCCGACAAATACGACCAGCTCTTCACCATGCACGGCTCGACAATGATGTTTCTCTTTGCCGTGCCCGTGATGCAGGCGTTCGCCGTCTATTTCGTGCCGCTGATGATTGGGACGCGCAACGTCGCGTTTCCACGCCTCAATGCCTTCAGCTATTGGGTTTATCTGTTCGGCGGCGCGATGCTGTGGTTTGCGGCATTCTCGAACAGCGGCCCAGATGTCGGCTGGTTCAGCTACACGCCGCTCGCGGGACCGGGATACGGCCTCGGCAAGCGTCCCGACGTATGGGCACAGATGATCACCTACACCGAGCTGTCCGCCTTGGCGGTGGCTGTCGAGATCATCGCCACGATCTTCAAAATGCGGGCGCCGGGCATGACTCTCGATCGCATTCCCATTTTTGTGTGGGGGAGTCTCGTCACCGCGTTCATGATTCTCTTCGCCATGCCCGCCATCATGGTGGCGAGTACCATGCTCATTCTCGACCGGTTGGTGAACACGCACTTCTTCGACGTGGCCCTGGGCGGCGACAATCTGCTGTGGCAGCACCTGTTCTGGTTCTTCGGGCACCCTGAGGTCTACATCATCTTCCTACCGGCTACCGGCATGGTTTCGACCATGCTGCCCGCCTTCACGCGTCGGCCGGTGTTCGGATACACCGGGATCGTCCTCGCGCTTGCCGCCACGGCCTTTTTCTCGTTCGGCTTGTGGGTCCACCACATGTTCGTCACGGGCCTGCCGCGCCTCGGTGAGAGCTTCTTCACCGCCTCGAGCATGGCGATCGCAGTGCCGGCGGGAATCCAGATCTTCTGCTGGCTGGCCACGCTGTGGGAAGGCCGGCCGCAGCTTCGAACGCCGTTGCTCTTCATCCTCGGTTTCATTTTCAATTTCGTGATCGGCGGGCTGACTGGCGTAATGGTCGCCTCCGTGCCGCTCGACACCCAAGTGCACGATACATACTTCGTCGTCGCGCACTTCCATTATGTGCTGATCGGCGGATCGGTGTTCCCGCTGCTTGGCGTGATCTATTACTGGTTCCCGAAAATCGCCGGCCGCATGCTGAGCGAAACCCTCGGCAAGGTGCATTTCTGGGTTGCGTTTGTTGGTTTCAACGTTGCGTTCTTCCCCATGCACATCCTTGGCCTCGAAGGCATGCCGCGGCGGATCTACACTTATCCGGCAGACATGCCGTGGGCGGGCCTTAATCTGCTCTCGACGATCGGCGCAGTTATATTCTTCATCAGCTTCCTCATCCTGCTCTGGAATCTCATGCGCAGCCTGATGGCGGGTGCGCCGGCGGGCGACAATCCCTGGGACGCGGAAACCCTGGAATGGGCAACGACATCACCACCGCCGCCGCAGAACTTCAATCGTATTCCCATTGTCACCAGCCGTTCGCCTCTGTGGCGCCATCGCGACGAAATGCCGGTGATTGCGGGTATGCGCGGGGATCGCCGCGAGGTGATAGTCAGCACGCTCACGGAAGCCGAGCCGGACATGCTCGAATCCTCGCCGGCGCCATCCATCTGGCCTTTTTGGACTGCTCTCGCGACCAGCATCACGCTGCTGTGGTCGATCTATACGCCGTGGGCGATCGTGTACGGCGCGGTTCCTATTGCAGTCACACTCGTCGGATGGTTCTGGCCCAAAGGCTCGAAGGAAGACGAGTCATGAGAACACGCGTGGCGCTCAACGTCTCGCCCCTTCCGACCAATGCGTTCGGATCGCGGGCGCTGACCTGGTGGGGAACCATCGCGTTTATGTCGCTAGAGGGGATGGGGTTTGCGCTGGCCATCGGCGCGTATCTCTACCTGCGAACGCGCGCCGCGCAATGGCCGATCAATTCCCCGCCGCCAGACCTTCTTCCGGGAACGGGGGTCACGATCATCTTGCTCCTGAGTCTGATCCCCAATTATTTTGCAGAGAAATGGGCGCGATCGATGAACCTGAAGAAGGTTCAATGGAGCCTCGTGCTCATGTCCGTCGTCGGTGTGTCGCCACTGATCGTGCGCGTCTTCGAGTTCGGCGCACTGCATGCGCGCTGGGATTCGGATGCTTACGGGTCTCTCGTGTGGTTTCTGCTCGGACTGCACACAACTCATCTACTGACAGACGTGGGGGATACCATCGTGCTGGCCGTGCTGATGTTCACGCGGCATGGCAATAATCCGCGCCGGTTCGGCGATGCCTCCGACAATGCCTTCTATTGGGATTTCGTCGTCTTGAGCTGGCTGCCGATTTATTTCGTGATTTACTGGATTCCGAGGCTCTGATGGTTCCGGCGCGACAGGGCGGTTATTCGGGTCTTGGTTTTTTCGCTGGCGCCTTTGCGTGGGCCGTAAGTTCGATGATCGGCTACATCCTCGTGCCGTATTCCTGCAACACGCGCATGATGCTCTCCGCGGTCGCGTCGGCGGCCGGCCTTCTCGTTGCTGTCGTCGGCGGTCTGGTCTCCTGGCGGGCAGACCGCATTCTGCAGGCGGTGAATGCCGCACCGGCCATGCCCGGCCGGCAGGCCCGAATCTTCATGGCGCGATTCAGCGTTCTTTCCACTGCCGTATTTGCCTTTGCAATGCTGCTGCAGCTTGCCGCGAGCTTCGTATTCAACGGCTGCGAGCGATGAGCATGCGTCCATCGAGCTTCGACCTTTTGCTCGTCCTTTCACTGGCGCTCTCTGCGTGCATTTACGGGCGTGGCGCGCGGCTTTTGTGGAGAGGCGGCGAGATTCAACATGCATCCGCCCTATGGCAGGCGGCGGCCTTCGCCGCGGCTTGGATTTTCCTCGCGGTGGCGCTCATTGGCCCGTTGCCAAGCTTGAGCGAACACCTCTTCACCGCCCACATGATTCAGCACGAAATCCTGATGGTGGCGGCCGCGCCGCTGATTGCGCTGTCGCGGCCAGTCGACACCATGCTCGCTGCGCTCCCAAAGGTTGCGCGCACGCCGCTCCTCGGCGCGTTTGACGCCACATGGATCTTAATTTTCTGGAAATGGCTCGCGCGGCCGGCAAATGCGACCATTCTTCATGGTATCGCAATCTGGATTTGGCACGCGCCACGGCTGTTCGATGCCGCAGTTGAGAATCCAATATTGCACCATGTCCAGCACCTCTTTTTCTTCACCACGGCGCTGTTGTTCTGGTGGTCGCTATTCCGGCGGGCGCGAGAAAGTTTTGGCGCCGGCGCTCTCGAAGTTGCGCTGACCATGGTGCACACGAGCGTTCTCGGTGCGCTGATCGCATTATCGCCGCACGTTCTCTACGTCGCCCAAACGCGCGATTCCGCCGCGTTCGGCCTCAGTCCCATGGACGACCAGCAGCTGGGCGGTCTCATCATGTGGGTGCCCGCGGGCACGATTTACGCCGGCATTGCCCTGGCACTCTTGGGATTATGGATCAGGTGCGGAAGCGGAAAATCGTCTGCGTCATACGCCGAATGATGCCACCGGCGTCCACCGTTCCTTGCGACGCGCAATTCGCCCGGCCATATCTTCGGCGCCGAATTCATGCGGCTGAAGTGGGTAGTCGAGCGGCGGCGGCTCGACAAATGTATTGACGTTGATCGTTATCCAGCCGCCGCCGGAATCGGGCAAATGCGCACCGATATAGGCGCCGCAGCTGGCGCAGATCAGGAAGTCGGCGGTCTTGAGACCAAAGCGGTAGCGGATGAGTTTTGCCGGCGCGCGCACCACAATCCGAACGCTACCGTTCGGATCGCTCGTGTTCCTGGCGCCGTGGACACGGCAGAAGCGGCACATGCAGGCGCGCAAACCGAGCACATCCAATCCTGCGCTCGCTTCAAACACGTAAGCGAGATTGCCGCAATGACAGCCTCCCTCGAATCGCGGCACGAGACCTCTCCTGTTCCGCTCCTATTCGGCCGCTTTCGCTGCGACGCCGCTCTTCAGTGCCTGTTCTTCGTGGTGCTTCTGAATCGTCTGCATCGCCGCCGTCATTGCCGCGCCGATGAAGCGCTCCTTGTTGTCCCGCGCCCAGGCATAGGCAATCTCGCGTCCCTCGTTGGCCTTGTTGACCACAGGCGTGACGTGCCGCTGCCACAGCTCATACGAATTCTTCGTGTTCTCGAAATTCGCCCAGTTGTGCGCGAGCTGCAGGAAGCATCCAAACTCGCCTTGCTTCGCCTGCAATCGCCGAATCTGCGCAATGGCATCCTCCGGCGTTCCCACGACGATCACGCCGTCGCGGATCAGGTCATCGATGGATTGCGTATTCATTCCCTCGCGACCGGCAACCGCGCTGATGGCGACGAAGTATTCCCGCCATTTGTCGAAACCGAACTTGATGTTTTCGAACGCCTGCTCGCGGGTCTCCGCGATATGCACGGGTCCGACCAGGCGCAGGCGCTCAGGATCCATCCTGCGGCCGTGCTCGGCGGCGGTGTCGTTCGCCACCTTCCAGTTGATGCCGAGCGCGTCGTAGCCGCCGGTCTGGGTGGCCGCGACGCAGAGCATTCCAAAGCCATGCCGGCCGGCGAGCTTGCCTCCGGACGGCGTAACGCTTGAGGCCACCGCGATTTCGGGGTGTGGCCAAGTGTAGGGCCGAACCTGGCACGTGGCGTCCACCAGCGTGAACCAGTCGGATTTGTAGGTCACGCGGTCACCAGCAAAAAGCCGCAGGATCACCTCGATCGCTTCGACCATGCGGTCGCGCTGGGTGCTGGGATCGATCCCCATCTGGAACGCGTCGGACGGAAGCAGACCCGGTCCCACGCCGAACATCACACGTCCCATCGTCTGGTGATCGAGTTGAATGATACGGTTCGCGGTGGTCAGCGGGTTATGATACGGCAGTGAGACGACGCCTGTGCCAAGCTTGATCCGCTTCGTGCGTTCCGCGGCCGCAGCGATGAAGAGCTCCGGGCTTGGAATGATCTCGAAACCGGCGGAGTGATGCTCGCCGATCCACGCCTCCTCGTATCCGAGACGGTCGAGATATTCGACCAACTCAAGATCGCGCTGAATGCACAGCGTGGGATCTTCGTCGACCGGATGAAAGGGCGCGAGAAAAATCCCGTTACGCAATTTGATGGTCATTGGAGCCTCTCGGATATGAAATTAGCGATCGGCCCGTTATGACATATTGTCAGGCAACCCTCAAAGCGGCGGCGGGCGGAAACCGCCGAGAACCTCTTCGGCCGCGGCCGCCAGATCGAAGAGCCGATCCTCACCGTTTACCGGACCGACAAGCTGCACACCAACCGGCAACCCGGCCGCGTTTGGCGCAGCTGGCAACGCAATCGCCGGCGAATGCAAAACAGTTGCGAGCGCAATCCAGCACAGCATGTTCATGTAAGAGGCGGATGTGCCATCAACATCGAGCCTGCGCGCAAGAAATGCTTCGGAGTGATCGTGCGGAAACGCGGTAACAGGCGTGACCGGCATCAGGATGGCATCATAGTTGTTGAAGAAAACGGCGAGCCGGTCTTTCAGTTCTTGCCGTTCGGCGAGCGCGCGCGCCACTTCGTAGTAGCGCGCGGTCCAGCAGACCCGGTTGAATTCCGGGCTCCACGGATCGGGGTTCGCTTCCATCGCGCGCTTATCCGCTCCGCGCGTCGTTTCCATTTGCTCGAGAAATTCCGATGGAAATCCCGCCGCGAGAATTGGGGCGAGAAGCCAGCGGTACACAGTCAGAAGCCTCGCCGTATCGACCGGCGATGTCACGTGCTCGACATGGACCCCTAGCTCGTGCAAAGCATCGCCCACGCGGGCCACACCGTCGCGCACATCGCGCGCGAGCGGAAAATTGGGGTCTTCGTCCCAAATAGCCACCCGCATCTCTTTCACGTCTTTGCGTGACGAAGTGGCACCGCTCAGCACATTCCAGAGGAGCCGCAGGTCCTCGACGTTGCGCGCCATCGGCCCGCCGACGCCGAGATCGCATTCGTAATATTGATCCGGCGCTGGCGGAATGTGGCCGCGCATCGGCAGCACGCCCCAGGTCGGCTTAAGGGAATAGACGCCGCAGAAGCTAGCGGGACATCGCAACGATCCGCCGATGTCAGAGCCGATCTCCAGTGTTGTGATGCCCGACGCGAGTGCCGCCGCCGCGCCGCCAGAAGAACCGCCGGGCACCCGTGTCACATTATACGGATTGTTCGTGGTGCCGTAGATCGCGTTGTAGCTCTGCCAGTCACCCAGCATGTAAGGCACGTTGGTCTTGCCCCAGATTACCGCGCCTTGGGACCGGGCGCGACGAACGAGCTCCGCGTCCTCGCAATTCTTGGCGCGATGGGCAAAGCCGGCCGCGCCGGCGGTTGCCGGCATGTTCTCAACGTCGAACCCGTCCTTGATCGTCATAGACAGACCGGCAAGCACACCGGCCGCCTTACCGGACGCGCGCGTCTCATCGATCGCGCGCGCGGCCGAATAGGCCGCTTCAAGATCGGTTGCGACAACCGCATTGATCTTCGGGCCGACCTGTTCGTGTCGCGCCACATGTGCATCCAGAAGTTCGCGAGCGGAAATCTTCTTGGCCTTAAGTTTCGCCAGCATATCGCGGGCGCTCGCATAGGTAATTGCGGTCATGCGGTGGTTCCGATTTTCCTCTGGCGCCAACATGCCATAAGCTTGGCCCGATGATGCTACTGAAATCAAAGGTCCGCCATGCGCGCCGCAGTTTTTCGGGAAATGGGCAAGCCGCTTGTTGTCGAAGCAATCTCCGACCCCGAGCCCGCCCCGCACGAACTGATCCTGAAAGTGAAAAATTGCGGCATCTGCGGCTCCGACCTGCACATGACCGAGCCGACCAGCATCATGCCGCTGGCCCTCGGCTCGGTCATGGGCCACGAATTTTCCGGTGAGGTGGTCGCCGCCGGCAAAGCTGCCGCGGACAGCTGGAAAACCGGCGATCGCGTCGCGGGCTTTCCCTATATCTGCTGCGGCGACGCGAGTCCGTGCAGGAATCTCTTTTTCGGCAACGCTCTGTGTGGCAAGGGCCTTACGATCGGCTTGGGCCAAAGTCACGGCGCCTACGCGGAATATGTCCGCGTTGGTGCCAGCGGTGCCTACCGATTGCCTGAAAGCGTCTCGTTTCAGGAAGGCGCCATGGTTGAGCCGCTCGCAGTCGGGTTGCATGCCGTCGATATGGCCCGGATGCCGCGCGGCGCCACTGTTCTGGTTATTGGCGCGGGGCCGGTGGGGCTTGCGACGATGCTGTGGGCAAAATTCCTCGGTGCGCGCCATGTGATCGTCAGCGAGCGCGCGGAACTGCGGCGGAAGATGGCCGCGCGGTTCGGCGCCACTGACGGTATCGATTCGGCGCTGCCGATTACACCACAGGTGGAAAAAATTGCGGGTAAAGGTCCCGACATCATCTTCGAATGCGTTGGCGCTCCGGGCCTCATTAACAACACGATGATGGAAGCTCCGCGTGGCTGCCGCATCGTGATTGCGGGCGTGTGCCAGCAGCCGGACACGATCATGCCGCTCATGGGAATTATGAAGGAGCTCGAGCTGCAGTTCGTGCTCGGTTACCGGCCCACCGATTTCGAGTACGTGATTTCGATGATCGCGTCCGATCGTGTCGATGTGGCGCATATGATCACCGACGTTGTCGATCTCGATGGGCTACCCTCCGCCTTCGAAGCGCTGCGCAAACCGGCGCATCAGTGCAAGGTGATGCTCGAGAATTGAAATGCGCGACGTTGACGACAATATAACTCTCATCAAACGGAATTATGATGCAATCTGGTCGGGCGACGAGGCTGCGTTCTGCCGCCAGGTCGGCGGCGGATTTGTCGAACACGCAATGCCGCCCGACACTCCTAAGGGTGTGGAACAGTCATCGCCTGGGGCAAGACGCTCCGCGCAGCCCTTCCTGACATAAGGGTAACCATCCACCAGACGATAGCAGCGGGCGATCGCGGGCCGTTCACGCGACCTGGCGCGCAGCACCCACAAGGGCTCGTTCCAGGGCATTCCCGGTGACAGGCAACACGATCGCCTTCGATGGCATGGTGTTCTGGCGGGTATCTGATGGACAGATCGCCGAGCGCTGGGCGGTTCTCGATTCCGCAGTGATGCAACGGCAATTGCAGGCTCGAACGCCGCAGCAAGATGCTGCTCGAAATTGAGGGTCAGAGGCCGAGCTTGTGCTCGGGAATGCAATCCCAAAGGGCCCGTCGTTGCTCGTTCGGCCGCTCGACGATGTGCGGCTCACCGTCTCCAAAGATCATAACGGGGCGCTCTTGCGCGTCATATTGCGGCCACGCGCCGGTTGCGTGCGTCTCCGGATTTCCTGTGCGCGCAAAGTGTACCCAACTGTCCATCATCGCATGGGAGAGAGCCTCGGCGGCAGCGCCATTTCCAAAAAATGCAGCCGCGAGCTTGGCGGCGTGGGTGCCGAAGACGAAACCGAGCTCCAGTGCGTGACAGGATCCGAGAATGCCGCCAAGCAGGCGCGAGCACCAATCGAAGCGATAGGAATAAACGGGCGCGAAGGCCGACTGCGATTCCAGCATGCGAATCGCCGGGATCGTAAATGCGCGATCGGTCATCATCGCGTTGAAGCGATCGAAAGTTGTGCCTTCTGAGTAGGCTGCCAGCATGGAAGATGCGGCATCACCTGCGAAGCGCTGCGCGCGTTCTTCGAGACTTCTGCGCGACATCAGGCGCAGACGGGCATTTGCTGCTGTAAAGAGCTTCCATTCTTCTTTGGTCGTACCGGCAATCAGCGGCACGTTCTGAGCAGAACCCGCGCGCATCCCGGCTATCGGTCGCTGCGGAATGAGGTTGCCGCCAATTGTCGGCTGGAACACGAGCTGTCCCAACTTGCGCGAATCCTTGCCGTCGCGCACGCCCGCCAGCAGCGCGATCTGAGCGCGGACCAGCTCGCCGCATGGAACCTCGCTAAGCTGCGCGATGTCATCCGGGCCTGCGCCGAGCTCATCGAGGAAAGCACGCGCAACACAGACTGAGCGTTCGCGGTCGTGGCCGACATGTGCACCACCTGACTGCGCGATCGCCTTGTGAAACAAGCCACCGCAAATGGGGAGCGACATCAGCGTGGCGACGCTCATCGCGCCCGCGGATTCGCCAAAAATCGTGACGTTCTCCGGATCCCCGCCGAACGCGGCGATGTTCTGTTTGATCCAGTGAAGTGCCAGGATCTGATCGGCAATTCCTTCGGTGCCAGTAGCAGGCAGCTGACCATTCGTCGTGTCGAAGAGGTTCAGGAATCCGAAGGCTCCCAGCCGGTAATTGATTGTCACGATCACGCAATCGCGCGCGGCCAGGTGGGAGCCGTTGTAGATGCCCTGGCTGCCGGCGCCGATGACGAACGCGCCGCCATGGATCCAGACCATCACCGGCCGTTTGGAGGCATCGCAGCCCGGGGTCCACACGTTCAGATTGAGACAATCTTCCGATTGCTCCCCCAGCGTACCGCCCATCAGGATTTCGATCTGGGTCGGAGCCTGCGGGCAGATGGGCCCGAACCGCGTCGCTTCGCGGACTCCTGTCCACGGCTCGACCGGCTCCGGCATCCGCCAGCGCAGCGGGCCAACCGGCGGCTTGGCGTACGGAATGCCCTTGAACACAAAGACATCGCCGGACCGCTCGCCGGCCAGGCGGCCGTTCGGGGTATCGAGGCTGACGGTTTCGAGGTCCCCTGCGGAGCGGTCCATTTTTGTCCTAACGTGATCCCCAGCATTGGCAAATTCTGACCGCTCTGACAATTACGAATCATTCCGTTTACGGATTCTCGACATCTCTCGGATAGAACACTCCGTCATGTGCGGAGTGGCTGCAACGCAAGCGAGCAGGACGTTTAACGAAAGAGCCCAGCTGGAAGGCTGGTCTTCCAATTGTGATGAGTCCCTCGCCTTCGCCCGCCTTGAGCTTCGCAGTCTGTTGAACGTCTGGCGGGGCTTCGCTGTCGGCGAGCGGATCCCCAGCTGCAAGGATTTCACCCCGCGCACGCTCAAGTCCCTGCTCAGGAGTGTTGCGGTTTTCGAGCGCGTGACGAACGGCAAGGTGCGCTATCGCGTGAAGCTGATGGGAACCGCGTTCACCGATGTAATGGGCGAACAAAGTGGCAAGTATCTCGACGAGGCTATGCCAAAAGAATTTCTGCCGCGCTGGTCGGCGGCACTCGATGCGGTGCTCGAGGCCGGCATGCCACTGCGCTTCGTCGCCAAATCCGATGCGGGCAAAAAGAGCTATCTCGTCGGGGAATTTTTGGGCGCGCCGCTGCTGACGGATGCTGGTTCGCCGACGATGGTGCTGGCGGCTGCGCATTTCGCTCCGCCCGCACCTGTTGAGTTTCAGACCGGCACCCGGCTTCGCTACCTCAAACCGGATCGAACGGCTGCCGCGTACGCCGTCCTCTAGACTCTTGTCACCACAAATCCCGCGCGCGGGAAATGCACGACCACTTCGCCGACCTGACTGTCTTCACGCCGGATAGCGATTTCGTGCGCGTCGGTGAACACGATTTCGCCGGCGATCGGATCGCGGCCATAGTCATCGGCTGAGACGGTCACGCGATCGCCCGGCTTGAGACCGCGCGGCTCGAACCGATCCGGAGCGGCATCTGCCTCGGGTCTCGCCTCCTTCGCGATGCGCAACGCTTCCTTCGAATCCATCGGCGTGACAGTGCCATGACCGATTTCTGCGACGCGCGACGCCCACGCGATCACGTTCGGAAATTCATCCAGCACCGCATTCGCGACCTGAGGCACGAAGCCCCGTGCGAACCAGATGTTCAGGTAGCAGTGAATGTCGGCAATCGTGGGTTCCGCGCCTTGCACAAAGGCCCGGCCGTCGGCGAGCTGCTCGGCGATGAAGCTCGCATGCGCGCGGAACTGATCCTTGGCGAATGGCGCGATCGCTTTCAGCGCCTCCGTCGAGAATGAGCCGCCAGACATGGCCGCGCGGTCCTTCTTGAAGTCTTCCGGAACGGAATCGCCGATTTCGCCGAACACCACGCCGACCGTCGGCATGAAGAAGATGCGGTCGGCCCAGAAGGCGAGCGCGTACGGCAGACCCTTGCCGTGCAGGAAGACGCTTGGGCTGGAATAGCGCCGTTCGAGCTCACGAATGATGATCTGCGTGTCGCAGAAAATGTCCGCGCCGATCTGCATCACCGGGGTCTTGCGATAGCCGCCGGTGAGGGGGAGGAGATCGGGCTTCGGCATCATGTTGGGGACCTCGACCGAACGCCACGCCAGTCTCTTCAGCCCGAAGACGAGCCGGATTTTCTCCGAGAAAGGCGATGTCCAGTAGTGATGAAGGATGATCTCGTGCGCCATGGCGTCACCCAAGCTCGTTCGAGAAGCGGATGTTGCCAGCCTTAAGGCCTTCGAGCACGACGTCCAGGCCGCCAGAACGGACCATCCATTCCAGCCGATGGTCGCGATACTCGCGCTTAAACATGCCGCTCTTCACCGCATCCGCCACCATCGTCATGCTTTTGAGCGAATCCGCCGCGGCTTTGGCCGCCTTCTGAACGGAGGCCCGCGCGTTCGCGCGCGCAAGCCATAACCCAAGTGGCGAATCCGGCGCAGGCCCGATGCCGTTGCCGGTTGCGCCATTGAGATACGGCACGACGCACAAGTCACCCCAGCCGAAAGTTTCGCCGCCGAACCATTTCTCGCTGCCGAGCTGGCGGGTGAGCCATTCGTAAAATCCGCGGGCCTGGCCGTGCGCGCGCGCTTCGATGGCGCGGGCCTGCTCGCCCTCCGCCCGCTTGAACCAGCGGATCTCGCCCAAGCCCCAGTTGATGGGCTCGAAGCTTGTGTCCATCACGTCTTCGATGGTGCGCGCCTTCGCGCGCGCCGCCGCATCGCGGGGGAGCAGCGGCGGCTCCGGCCACTTGTCCTCGATGTATTCGAGGATGATGGTGGAATCGAAGAGCGAGACCTCGCCGTCGATCAGTGCCGGCACCTCGCCGCGCGGATTGGCTTTCAGGAATTCGAGATCGGGTTGGCCGGTGCCGATGGCCACCGGCATCTTGGTTTCATGGGCAACGCCCTTCTCGTCCAGCGCGATCTTCACCTTCTGCGCATAAGGGCTGAGCGGATGCTCGTAAACAATAACGCTCATGGCGGGCTCCTTCAGTTGCGGTTGCAGAAATTCATTTCACCGGACCATAGAAGATGATCCAGATGGCAAAGTCGTCGGAGAAATTCTCGAAGCCGTGCGCAACATGCGCGGCGGCGAAGCAGAGGTCTCCCGCGGAGACGGGCGTCACGCGATCTTCGCAGCGATAGAAGCCTTTGCCGGATGCAATGATGTAGAGTTCGTCGCGCTGATGGGGCGTTTGCAATCCGCTGCTGGGCCGCGGCGTGAACCGCACTTCGAGGTCGCCGTCTATGAACGCTTCCGCCGAACGGCCCGGCTTCCACGGCAGCCCGCGCGCGGCGGCAAGGGAAATGGGGGCAGGCGTCGTGTCCATGAGCGATCCTATTTCCGGTCTTTCCAGAGTTGCGCCATCCAGCCGAAGACCGTTGCGGCATCGGACGGCGCATTCACATCGCCAAATTCACGATAGAGAGTGGCCACGTTCACCGCGATACGCTCGCTGTCGCCCCAGCTCGCGTAATCGTCGAGCGCGATCGAGCGGGCGGCTTCCAGCGCGCTCAGGCCCGCATCGTAACGGTTTCGCGCTTCGTCGCGGATGTAAGCGAGGTACTCGCGCACGCTCGCCACGCCGCGCTGGTCCGTGATGGGACCGTGGCCGGGCACGATTGTATCTACGTCCAGGCCCTCGATCATCTCGCAGGCGGCGATCCAGTTCCCGATGGGACCCGCCCACACGATCGGCGTTCCGTCTATGAAGAGAATATCGCCGGTAAACACCGCGCGGTCGGATTCGACATAGGCCATCGCGTCGCCGCCGGTGTGCGCCGGCCCGACCTCGATGAGATCCACGCGCTTCGAACCGACCTGTTTCGACAGACGCCCGGTGAACGTCTTGTCCGGTAGCTTCGCTCGGATGCCGTTGAATTCGTACCGGCCGAAGCAATGAACCAGATATTCCCCCGTAAGTCCCAGCTGCGGCGCGGCCATCATGAATTGCGCGAGGCGATCTGGCATCTCATGCGCCATGGCTTGCGCCGCGCGTTCGGTGGCGACGATCTCCGCACCGTGCACCAAATCATTGCCGAACCAATGGTCGCCGTTCTGGTGCGTGTTGAATACCGTGCCGATCTTCGCGTCGCTCACGCGCGCAAACCCGTCCAGCATCGCACGTGTGTGTTTGAGATCGAGCAGGGTATCGATCAGGAACGCTTCCCCATCGCTCGCGACAAGCCCGGCATTCGATAATCCCCATCCGCCATCCGGCTGGAGATAGGCAAAGCATCCGTTGCCGAAATCCCGCACGCCGGCTTCGTATCGCGCCTTCGGAAACGCCGGAATGCCCATCGATGCTGCCTCGCTCTTGACGCCATTAGGCGCCTCCGGCCTTGTTTACCGCAAGAGCACCCTGGAGCGAGGCGTGTACGAGGCGGTGATTTGGGATTTTGGCGGGGTGTTCACCACCTCGCCCTTCGAGGCGTTTGCCCGCTACGAGCGCGAGAACGGACTGCCGGAGAATCTCATCCGCCAGATCAACGGCATGAATCATTTGACGAACGCCTGGGCGCGATTCGAGCGCGCGGAGCTCACCATCGATGAATTCGACAAGGCCTTTGCCGACGAGGCGCTGGCGCTTGGCCATTACGTGCCGGGCAAGGATGTGATCGCGCTGCTCGCGGGCGACGTTCGCCCGGAGATGCACGAGGCGCTCCGCCGCATTAAGCAACGGTACAAGGCCGGCTGCATCACCAACAACGTGCCGTCAATGCAGGCGAGCGCGTCGCCTGAAGCACAGGCGGAATCGCTGCAGGCCGAAGCCGAGCAGATCGAGCAGCAGAATGCCTCTCAACTGGGCGCAAAGGCGTCACAGGATAGCTTTTACAAGCATGAGATCATGATGCTGTTCGATTACGTGATCGAATCCTCGAAGGTCGGAATCCGCAAGCCGGATCCGCGCATTTACAAAATGATGTGCGCGGCGCTGCGGGTGGCACCGGATGCCTGCATTTATCTGGACGATCTCGGTGTGAACCTAAAGCCGGCGCGCGCCATGGGCATGCACACCATTAAAGTGCAATCCGCGAAGCAGGCTATTGCCGAACTCGAAGCGGCAACAGGGATGAAGCTCTTGGGCGACTAGTTCGTGTCCGCTTCGTCGCCGCGGGCCATGTCATGCAGCAGGATCGCGTCGTCTCATGAAGAGCAAGAACCGCAAAAGCCGGACGAGAGCGGAAATTTCCGGAAATTTTCTGTGTTACATTTTCGGCCATTTTTGGCATATTTCTCGTCATGCTCGGGCGAGCCGCGGGCGGCGCGGGCCGGCCTGCATCTATCTCGATCATCTCGGTCATGGTCGAACCGAGCGGGGCCGAGCGAAAGCTCCGGAGCAGATTCCTTCAGCTTGGAATCGTCGTGCAGTAGAGGAGGAAATCGCTCC
>DATJGT010000037.1:0-13981 GCA_035494695.1 Rhizomicrobium sp.
GCCTCGCGCCTGCTGATGGTCACCGGCAAACTGCAGAAGCAGGGGATCGTCACACATATTGTGGCCGACAAGCTTGTCGATCTTTCCGGCGAGCTTTCTCTTCTTTCCGCAATCCACGGCGACAAATGCGAAGCGTTGGCGTGCGGCGACCATGTCAAGCATCAGGGCCACGATGTGCGCGATGTTGCTCCGCATTCGCGCAAGCGCATGGCGGAGACCATTCCGAAAAGCCGCGATTTCCGGTGATCATGCTCCGCCGCCTGCAACAAAAGCTGAACTGGCGCACCGGACAGTCTGCCGAATTTTCTCCGCAACTTGCGGGCCCCGCCTGACGTTTCCTTGTCAGGAGGCGGGATATGCTCACAAAACAGGATTTCGACCGGCTGCTCGAATATGAAGGGCGGCCGGCGGCTAGCCTTTATATGCCGCGACACCTCGGAAGCCGCGATGTCCGGCAGGATCCGGCGCGGCTTCGCAATCTCCTCAAGCAGGCGGAAACGAAGCTCGCGGAAACCGGAGTGCGTCCAGAACAATCGGAAGCACTCCTGAAGCCGGCATATCGGCTGGCGATCGATGGAGCCTTTTGGCGCCAGCAATCGCACGGCCTAGCCTTATTTCTGGGCGACAGCGGCATGACCACCATCAGCCTGCCTTTCGAGCCAACCGAACAGGTTATCGCGGGCGAGCGCTTCCATCTCTTTCCGCTGCTCGTCTGTCTCACTGGTGACCGGCCCTTCCTGGTCCTGACGGTGAGCGCCAGAAAAGCACGGCTGTACTGGGCTTCCCGAGACCACATCAGGCCGGAGCCTCTCGAGTTGCCCAAGGGCGTCGATGCAATAGCGGAACGCACCGATTACGAAGCCACGCGCGGCTCTCGGCCGACCACGCACGCCACCGGTGCCATGCCGACTGACACCACCGGCAATCCGCCCGAGGACAATCGCAAGGTGGAGCTTATCGAATATCTTCGTCAGGTTTCGCGCCTGGTAGACGACCACGTGCGCCGCGAGAAGTTGCCTATTGTCCTTGTGGCGCTCCCGGAGATCCAGGGGCATTTCCGCGCGCTCGGACATCATCCTGAGCTCCTTTTCGTCGGAGTTCCGGAGAATCCCGACGCGCTTGACGAAGGACGGCTTCACGCGCGGGCCTTGGAAACCATTCAACCAATCCTGGCCGATCGAAAACAGGAGACTTTGCAGCGCTTTGACGACATGCGCGGTGGAAAGCGGGTCTCCGTTGAGGTGAATGAAATAGCTGAGGCAGCGCGCAGCGGACGCGTCGATACGCTTTTTCTCTCCGAGGAATGCGAGCAGCAGGTTGAACCGGCAATTCTTGACACCGCAATCGACTGGTCACTTCGCAACGGTGCTCAGGCCCACATCCTGCAACAGGCTCTGATGCCTGATCGTGCGCCAGCTGCAGCAATCTTTCGATATTGAGAGACACGAAGATGGAAATCCCGCTTGAGATCACATTCCATGATGTTCCTGCGTCCGATGAGATCGAAGCGCTTATTCGCGAGCATGTCGCGCGGCTCGAAAAGCTCTATCCCCGCATGGTCGGATGCCGCGTGGCTGTCGAAATGCGGCACAAGCAGCACCGCACTGGAAACGTGCCGGAAGTCCACATTGAAATGCATGTTCCACAACGCGACATCGTGGTTAGCCGCGAGCCGCGTCATGCCAGGCAGCGCCGCGCCGCTCCCGACCTGCACACGTCAATTCACGATGCGTTCAAGGTTGCCGAGAAGCAGCTGAAGGAATTCAAGCGGCAGCAGAACGGCGATGTGAAAGTGAAGGAAGCGCCGTTGCGAGGCTATGTTAGCGAGCTGATTGCCGAGAAAAATTACGGGTTTATCGCGAGGGGAAACGGCGAGGACCTTTACTTCCACCGCAACAGCGTTGCCGATGACGCGTTCGACGGTCTGCGAGAGGGCGATGCCGTGCAGTACACGGTCGCGCCGGGGGACAAGGGTCCAAGCGCCGGACGGGTGTGGCGCACGGCGGAAGCTGCTGTCTCGAAGCGCGCTCGCCGAGAATCAGAAGCAAAATATCACAAGAGCTGAACACCGTCTTCTACGTGAGTAGCTGGAACGAAGCCGTTCTGGCCGGCGTTTTTGAACTGCCACCCGAAGCATATTGCTTCCTATCATTTGTTGAGATGTCGATGCATCCGCAATTGCGTTCCTCGGCGAGGTCCATTCGGGTTGGAATCGCCGGAGTAGGAAATTGTGCAAACGAAGCGGACACAACTCAACTCCTCTTGGCCGAACGTCGGCCAAGGTTACCGCTACGCAATCTGTTGACGGGCCCACATTGCGTAAAGACGTTGGATATTAAAATAGCATAATTGCGCGCAAACACTCAGCAGGCGAGTCCCCGGCAGTTAATCAAAGAGACTCGACACGCTCTCTTCGTTGTTGATGCGGCGCATGGCTTCTCCAATGAGCGGTGCAATGGAGATGCGGCGGATCTTGGCGCAACGGCGCATCTCATCGGTGGCCGCAACCGAATCGGTGACCACCAGAGATTTCAGATGTGAATTTTGCACGCGCGCCACCGCACCACCGGAAAGGACCGCATGAGTCGCATAGGCGCAAACGTCCTTTGCTCCATTTTCAATCAGCGCTTCGGCCGCGTTGCAGATCGTGCCCCCGGAATCGATGATGTCGTCGACAAGAATGCACGAACGTTCTCTCACGTCGCCGATGATGTTCATCACTTCGGATTCTCCCGCCCGCTCGCGCCGCTTGTCGACAATGGCGAGATCGGCCCCTAGACGCTTGGCCAAGGCACGTGCGCGGACGACGCCACCGACATCCGGGGAAATCACCATCAGGTTCTCGTCGCCAAGATACTCCCGGATGTCGCGTACCATTACCGGCATGGCATACAAATTGTCTGTCGGGATATCAAAGAAGCCTTGGATCTGTCCGGCGTGAAGGTCGACGGTAAGCACGCGGTTGGCGCCCGCCCCGGTGACGAGGTTCGCCACCAGCTTCGCGGAAATCGGCGTGCGTGGCCCGACCTTGCGATCCTGTCGCGCGTAGCCGAAGTAAGGAAGAACAGCTGTGATACGCCGTGCCGAGGCCCGCTTCAGTGCATCGATAATGATGAGCAGCTCCATGAGATTGTCATTCGCGGGAAAGCTCGTCGATTGGATGACGAACATGTCTTCTCCGCGGACATTCTCCTGAATCTCGACGAACACTTCCATGTCCGCAAAACGGCGAACCGCCGCCTTGGTAAAGGGCAGTTTCAGGTAACCCCCGATCTTGTCCGCCAGCTCATGGTTGGAATTGCCTGCGAGCAGCTTCATGCCGCGCGTGCCGTTGGTCTCGCTCATGCCGCCCTTCATGACAGTTCTGTAAAGCCCTCGCGGGTTCTAGCAAGCGCGTCTGGGCGGGTGAAGGGCCAAATCAGCGCGTCAACAGAATCGCCGAAAGCTGGCGGCCGTAGTCCTTTTCGCCATGATGCGTTGCACGGCGGAAGCTGAAGAAGTCGACCTCTCCGGTATAGGTACAGCCCCCGGTCCATTTCACGTCCCCTATTCCGGCGGTTTGTAGCCTATGCGCCACATATCTGCCGAGATCGAAGCGCCAGTGATCCGGGCGATCGCTTGGAACGAAGAAGCCGGTGTTGGTGGCATCGGTTTCAAGAAATCGACTTTGCAGCTCACGCCCGACTTCGTAATTCGCTTGACCGATGCAAGGCCCCACGACTCCGGTGATTCGCGTTCGGCGAGCGCCGAGGCGCTCCATGGCAGCAATTGCCGATTCGAGCACGCCGGCAAGTGCGCCTTTCCATCCGGCGTGTGCCGCGCCGATCACACGCGCTTCCGGATCGGCGAGCAGAACGGGCGCGCAGTCGGCCGTTAAAACGCCAAGCGCAAGTCCAGGTAAATTGGTGGCCATCGCGTCCGCCTGCGGGCCTTTGCCAATAGCCCATGGCTCGGTGGCGACGATCGCGTCCGCGCTGTGGATTTGATATAGAGTGAGGAGTTGCGCCTCTGCATTCGCTGTAAGTTTGCCGAGCGCGCGCCTGCGATTTTCGATGACGTTCTCGCGCGCATCGCCGGAACCAGGCCCGCAGTTCAGCGACGCGAAGATGCCGGTCGAAACCCCTCCGGTTCGTCCGAAAAAGCCATGCGCGATTCCGGAGACGCGCGAAAGGTTTTCACTGCAGATGTGCAGCATCGTTCAAAAACCGGCCGGCTTCGCCGCGTTCTTTGGCACGATTCCCAAAACCTTGAACAGTGTGCCCATTTTCTTCGGCGCAATGAGACGCTCAAGATCGTCTTGCAAGGCTTTCAAGTTGCCTTGCGATAGCTGGGCAGCGCGTTCCAGAACGCCGAGCTTGCAGAGAAATTCACCTTGTCCGACCGGACCTAAAGCGCTGGCCTTGGCCCGCTCCGCCGCGCGGGCGAGTGCGCCAAAGTCGACGTGGGTGGACAAGTCCGCTGCGCCGGGTCTTTCCAGAACGTTCGCAAATTCGTGTTGCGAGACCGCCTGAAGTGTGTCGCCATATTCGGCATCCGCGCCATAGCCGTAGTCCACGATCAGTGCTCCCCCGCCGTTGGCTCTAATGGCACTGGCGATCTGCTCTACCAGAGCCTCTGCGGCGGGCGAGACTTCGTACACTGCACCCAACTCTGCGGCGCCGCGTTCGTGTGGAATGTCCAGAACGCTCGGCCTGGGAAACAGCGCAAATTGCAGTTCCAATTGCGCACCAATTGTGATCATGCGCTCGCACCAGCCCCGTTCGGTTCTGACGAATTGCCGAATCGGAAGTGCATCGAAGAACTCGTTGGCGATGAGGAACAGCGGGCGATCCGTGAGAGAGTCGTCGAAATGCTCGCGCCATTCGATGTGTAGTCCACCGAAGGCGCCAAACGCCCGCGCTTGGGCCGCGCGCAGTCTTGCGCTCGCTTCGATAAGTATGACATCAACACTCTCCAGAAATCGCGGATCGAGGCGTCCCGCATGCAACACGTCGCCCATCAGTGTTCCGCGTCCCGGGCCAAGCTCGACAAGACGTGCCGGCGACGGACGACCCTGATCACGCCAGGCTTGCACGATCCAGAGACCCAGAATCTCGCCAAAGACTTGGCTGATTTCCGGCGCGGTGATGAAGTCGCCCCCTGCTCCTATGGGGTCGCGCGTCGCGTAGTAGCCATCCTGTGGATCGTGCAGCGCGATTGTCATGAATTGCGCAATCGAGAGCGGCCCTTGCGCCTCGATCAGCTTTGCAATGCGCTCTCCAAGCCGGTTCACGCGCGCGCCGGGGTCGTCGCCGGTCTGCGGAAGGCATACCAATAGAGGAAAGCTGCCACGGCAAACATCGGGATCGACAATGCTTGGCCCACGCTGAACCACGGCACGAAAACGGTATCCGAATCCCGGAATATCTCTGCGACGAAACGGAACGCGCCATAGCCGGTGAAGAAGATCGCACTTAACAGCGCTGGGCGCTCATGCAGTCGAAATACCCGAAAGGCTACTTGCATAATGACAAACAGGAGCAGCCCCTCCATGCCTGCCTCGTAGAGCTGACTGGGATGGCGCGGAAAAGGCCCGGCCAGCGGGTTAGGGAACACCATCGCCCATGGAACATCGGTCACTTTGCCCCACAATTCTCCGTTGATGAAATTTGCAATGCGGCCAAAGAACAATCCAAGGGGAACGACTGTCGTCAACGCATCCCCGAGCTTGACGAAATCGATCCTGCGCTTCCGGCAGAACAGCCACAGCGCGATAAGGACGCCGATCAATCCTCCGTGAAACGACATCCCGCCTTCCCACACGGCGACGATCCTTACCGGGTTCGTGAGATAGCCAAGCGGCAGTCCGATGCAGGCCGGTGACGTCCCCCAGATGCCACAGAAAATGGTTCCGTAGATAAGCACATAACCGAGCCGGCCACCTAGAATGACGCCGAGTGTCGTCCAAACGACGAGATCACCGATCTCGTCGGGGTTGGCCGGCGCCTTGCCGTTGAACGGCGGATTCACCCACAGCGATCTCTGCTGCATGGTTCGGGCAAGTAGCCACCAGCCAAGCAACAGGCCTGCGATGTACGACAGCGCATACCATCGGATGGCCAACGGACCCAGATGGACGAGGACCGGGTCGATGTGCGGATAGGGGAGGATGGCTTCGTACATGCTGGAACAGCGAATAGCGAATAGCGAATCGGGAATCCAGCCGAACGGCCATCTCTATGCTTGCCACACGATCGCCATATAGCGTAGCCAATGAGAGCTGATGCAGACCGAAAACCCCTTCTTCGATGGGCTGGCAAAATTCTTTACCGACGCCGCGGGCGCCGCGAACGCACTGCGTGACGAGATTGACACGTTCGTCCGTCAGCGGCTCGAGCGGCTGGCGGCGGACATGGACCTCGTCCCGCGCGAGGAGTTTGAGGCCGTGAAGGCGATGGCGGCCAAGGCGCGGTCGGAAAACGAGGCGCTTGCTATGCGAGTCGCCGAGCTGGAGAAGCGGTCTGCCGGTGGGGGGCCCTCACTGGGGACGGTCGGCACCAAGACTGCTTGAAACCTGTGGGTTTCCGTAATCGTCCAGAAGGTCGCTCCGCCGGACTCTTGACCACACAAAATCTTGTGTCAGGTTGAACCCGAAGGTGCTTCGTTTTGAGTTCGCGCGTGTTTTCGCGTCAAAGGAGTCCCGAATGTCCCTTGCTCACCAGGATCAGACTATCGTCTCTGCCCACCCGCTCGACATTCTTGAGCGGACGGTCGAGGACAATGGCTGGCCCTTTGAGCGGAGCGGGCGGGACGAACTGAACCTGTCCGTCTCCGGCCGCTGGTGTGACCATCACTTCTGCTTCACCTGGCGAGAGGACCTTCAGTCTCTTCATCTTTCCTCGGCCTTTGACATGCGCGTGGACGATAAGCGACGCACCGAGATCGCGAGCCTGCTTATGCAGGTGAACGCGAAAATGTGGATTGGGCATTTCGATCTCTGGCCCGAAGATGGCAGCCTTGTCTTCCGTCATGCGATGATTTTTCCTGAGGCACGGGCCAGCGCCGCGCAATGCGAATCGCTGCTGCATCTCGCGGTGGAAGCTTGTGAGCACTACTACCCGGCCTTTCAATTCGTGCTTTGGGGCGGGAAAACCGCGCAGGAAGCGATCGCCGCGGCACTGCTGGAGTGCGCCGGGCAGGCGTGAAACCCGTCCTCCTCATCGGCGCCGGCCGCATGGGCGGCGGCCTGCTGAACGGATGGATTCGCGCGGACATTCATCCCCTGATTGTGGTTGACCCGAATCCTTCAGCACAAGTTCGCAAGGTTGCGCGCGCGCATCAGGTCCAGATCCTGAAAACCATCGAATACTTTTGTGTACGTGCGCGCGCCTGCGTGATCGCGATCAAGCCGCAGGTGTTCAAGAATGACGCCACCAGCTTCGCCGGGGTTGCACAATCGGGCGCACTGATGATCTCCATCGCGGCGGGCACGAGCACGAACTTCATGCGCGATGCTTGGGGAAGAGAGGCGCGCATAATCCGCGCTATGCCGAATATGCCTGGATCGATCGGGCGGGGAATCTCCGCGCTTTATGCTGCTCCGACGGCGACAGTCGCGGATCGCAAGTTTGCGCAGCGGCTGCTCGCGGCGCTGGGTGAAACTATATGGCTCCAAAAGGAATCGCTGATTGACTCCGTAACGGCGGTATCTGGCTCCGGTCCAGCCTATGTGTTCCTGCTCGCCGAAGCTTTGGCAGAAGCAGCGCAAGCCGAAGGCCTATCGCGCGATGTCGCCGAAAGACTCGCGAGAGCTACGGTTTCGGGCGCCGGAGCTTTGCTCGACGGCGACAAGCGACCCGTAGTCGCTCTCCGACGCGACGTGACGAGCCCCGGCGGTACGACCGAGGCGGCGCTCCAAGTTCTCACGAGCGAAGGTGCCCTCAAGGCTCTGATCGCGCGCGCGGTCAGGGCCGCGCGAAGGCGGGCGGAGGAACTAGCCTCTTGGGGCACATCCCGCTGACGGCATGAACGCCACTGACCCGAAATTAGAGAACCCATTGAATGCTTGCTGCCCCTCCCTTGAGATTTGCATACCTGCGCGCGAAGCTCGAGTAATGCCGAAGGGGCCAGACCCGAAAGTGCAACTTACGGATGCCGCCTTCCGGTTGCTCGCGAAGCGGCGCTGGTCCGATCTGACCCTTGCCGGGGTTGCCCGCGCGGCAAAACTTCCGCTTGCCTCGTTGCAATCCATCATGCCGAACAAAACAGCGTTGATCGGCTTGATGTTCTCGCGCCTCGCGAACGAGACGGGCAGGCGCTATCGGCCGGATTCCGCGACCGACGGTGTCCGCGACCGCCTGCTGGATGTCTGTATGACGTTTTTCGAAATCGCAAGTACACGTAAACCTGCTATGCGCTCGCTGTACGATGGCATTCGCAGCGACCCATTTGTGTTGCTCACCGCGCGTTCAGAGATCGTTAGTGCCGCAAGCTGGCTGCTCGTGCTGGCCGAAGCAGATACCGGCGCGGCGCCACAAGTTCGAGCTCTCGCGCTTGCCGCGATCATCGCGCGCGCGCTTCCGATTTGCCTCGAAGATGATCGGGAGATGAGCGGGACGATGGCACGGATCGACGCAGATTTCCGTCGGAGCAAGTGGCTCTTTGAAGAACGAGTCGGTTAGGTCGGAAGGCGAATCGCCGCGCGCAGGCCCCCCAGGGCACTCGTATCGAGGAACACATCGCCGCCATGCGCGCGGGCGACATCGCGCGCAATCGCGAGCCCCAATCCGGAGCCGCCGGTCTGGAGGTTCCGGCCTTCGTCCAGGCGATGGAAGGGGCGAAATGCCTCCTCGCGGCGTTCTTCAGGAATACCCGGGCCGTCATCGTCCACGACAATTTCGACATGATGGTCGTTGCGCTTCAGCATGACATCGACGTGCCGTCCATGCTTAAGTGCATTGTCGATCAGGTTAGTGGCGCATCGCTTGAGCGCATTTCGCCGGACGGAAAGGGTAATGCCTGGTTCAGCGGCGATCTTCAGCCTGTCGGTCCCTGCGCCACGCGCTCGCGCTGCCGCCGCCGCAGCATCGTTAACTACGATGGCGAGATCGGTACTGGAGGATTCCTCGCCGCCTTCGCCGCGCGCGAAATCCAGGTACTCGTTCAGCAAATGCTCCATCTCGGCGACGTCCTGCCTCAAGGCCGTTACATCGGATCGATCGTCCATCATCGCGAGCTCGAGCTTCAGTCGTGTCAGCGGTGTCTTCAGGTCATGGCTCACGCCCGCGAGCATTTCCGTACGCTGGGAAACGTACCGCTCGATCCGTTCGCGCATGGTGAGGAAGGCTTGTGCGGCGCGGCGGACTTCGGTTGCTCCATGCGGTTTGAAATCCGGGACAGCGCGCCCCTTGCCGAAGCTTTCCGCAGCATGCGCAAGCTGTTCGATTGGTCGGACCTGATTGCGCAGGAAGAGAATGGCGACGGCAAGCAATACGAGCGCCGATCCCACCATCCACAGAATGAACACGTCCACATTAGACGCGACCAATCTTTGGCGGGGAATCAACATGCGCAATACGCCGTCTTTTACCTGGACTCTGAGATCAACGAAGCTGCCAACTTCGCGGGAGCTAAAGGGCCTCACTTGTCCGAGTTGCTTCTCGAACATCGCTGTCATCGCGCTTTTGAGATTCGGGTTGGAGTGGTGAAGCGGCCTGTCCAGACGTGCACCGGGCAAAATGGAAATCTGATAGCCGAGATTGCGTGCCGCCATCTCTAGCAGCTTCTGCCGCTCCGCACCCGCCGAATAGGATTCCTCCAGATTGATGAGAAACGCGACGTCCGCGGCCGCACCGCGTCCCATTCGGGATAACATCACGGCGTAGTGCCGTTCAAAAAAGGCGTATGTCACGATGCCTTGCAGGATCACCACGGGCGTCACGATGATGATTAGTGATCGCCCAAAAAGTCCTCGGGGCATAACGCGCTTCAGAGCGCGAAATGGGTGGGGCGTCCACATGTCAACTATGCCACGCGGTCGGGTACGAGTACGTAACCGACACCGCGAACCGTTTGAATATAGAGCGGTAGTTTCGGGTCCTCCTCAATTTTCCGACGTAGCCGCGTGACCTGGACATCAATGGAGCGTTCAAGGCTGACACCGAGCCGCGCGCAAAGATCGGTTCGTGAGAACGGCCGCCCGGCATTGGCAGCGAGCAATTTCAACAACGCGGATTCGCCGCTTGTCATGCGGACGGGCTTTCCGCCACGCCTGAGTTCACTGCGCTCGGGATCGAATACGGCAGCACCCATCCTAATCTCGCGGTGTGCAAGAGGCGGGGGGGCCGCGCGCCTCAGAAGCGCCGCGCATCGGAGCACCAGTTCGCGCGGCTCGAACGGTTTTGGAAGGTAGTCGTCAGCGCCGCGTTCAAGGCCGGCGATTCTCTCTTCCGGTTCGCCACGTGCAGTCAGCATGAGGACCGGAAGCTGCGAATGCTCGCGAATGGAGTGCGTCAGTTCCAGACCGGTTTCGCCCGGCATCATCACGTCAACAATCATGAGGTCGAACGCCATGCTCTTCATGAGCGCGCGGGCCTCGCCGGCGCCGGAGGCCGCCGTGACACGGAAACCATTCTGCGACAGGTATTTTTGCAGGAGCGCGCGTAGCCGTTCGTCATCGTCAACGACCAGAACATGTGCCTCGTCCACACCGGGAGCGCCACTCATGTCTGCCTTCCGTGCGCAATTGAAATATTCCGATACGCGCCTACCGCTACGGTCTGCGCCTCATTTCCAGCGATAGTCTGGTATGCACAAAGTCCCCTAACGTCCGCTTGCCTTGAGCGGGCGCCACGCGGATATAGAGAGCCTGCGGACCTGTGCCTCGCTTGTGTCCGGTCGCCCATGACTGGCACATCTAGCGTTGAGGGGAAGAGCGGGCAAGCCTGCCTGCTTCACGCACTGGGGCGCTCTGAGAGAGGAACCGATGGCTGACACTCACCCCTTTGACGACCGGGACGGCTGGATTTGGCTGGATGGACGGCTGGTGCCCTGGCGCGAGGCCACGGTCCATGTCCTCACCCACGGATTGCATTATGCCTCTAGTGTGTTCGAAGGGGAGCGCGCCTATTCGGGCCGGATTTATAAACTTCCAGAGCATACGGAACGGCTCTTCGAATCGGCCCGCATTCTGGGTATGGAAATTCCGTACACGGAGCGAGAGATCGACGATGCGTGTCGCGACGTGCTTCGTGCACAGGGCCATGAGGATGCTTATGTGCGACCGGTCGTGTTTCGCGGCAGCGAGCAGATGAGCGTAGCTGCTCCGCATTCGAGCACGCGCGTTGCGATCGCAGTCTGGCCCTGGCCATCCTATTTCGACCCGATGCAGAAGATGAAGGGCATCCGGCTCACGATTTCCGACTGGCGCCGCCCCGCGCCGGATACAGCACCGTGGAAAGCAAAAGCTGCTGGCCTCTACATGATCTGCACGCTGTCAAAGCACAAGGCCGAAGCGGATGGTTATCACGACGCACTGATGTTCGATTATCGTGGCCTTGTGGCCGAGGCGACCGGTGCGAACGTTTTTTTCGTGGAAGAAGGGAAGCTGGTCACGCCGGTTGCGGATTGCTTTCTTGACGGGATTACCCGGCGCTCTGTGATGGCTCTGGCGCGTGCACGCCAGATCCCGACCGTTGAGCGCTACATCGAGCCTCGGGAACTACAGCGGTTCAGCGAATGCTTCCTCACCGGTACTGCCGCGGAAGTCACGCCTGTGCGCGAGATCGGTCCCTACAATTTCACGCCGGGGCAAATCACCGAGACCCTGTTTCATGATTATGCCGAGGACGTGCGGAAACCGGTGTCGTCGGTCAATCTTCGCGCCACCGCCTAACTGCGTCGTTATCCGACCCGCGCGCTTCAACCCACTCGGTCCCTGTTGCGGCTTCTTCCAGTTTCCAGAACGGGGCGCGCGTTTTCAGATAATCCATCAGGAACTCCGCCGCTTCGAATGCCGGCTCACGATGCGATGAGGCAGTCGCGACAAGAACAATGTTGTCGCCCGGTCTTAGGCTTCCGATGCGGTGAACCACGGTCACGCCCAGCAGAGGCCACCGGGCGCTCGCTTCGTTCACGTGGCGCGCAATCTCGCGCTCCGTCATCCCGGGGTAGTGCTCCAGCGTGAGGCCCGTCACGCCATTGCCGCGGACGATTCCGGTGAAGGTCACGACTGCTCCGATACCATTATCCGCAGCTTTCAGAGCCACGACCTCTGCGGCAGTGTCGAAATCCTCCCGTTGAACCCGAATGGTGCTCATCCGCCCGTGACCGGAGGGAAGAAGGCGACCTCGTCGCCTTGTCCAACGGAGGCCTCCCAACCGACATGCTCCTGATTGACGGCCGAACGTAGACGTTTGAGGTCGGAGAAGACCTCGGCGAAAGGGCCGCCTCGGGCCCGCAGATGCTTCGCAAGATCGGTCACGGTCTTGATGGTTTCGGGTACGTCGAAGCGTTCTTCGCCTGTGCCAAGCTTCTGTCGGATCCAGGAAAAATAGAGAATAATCAAACCACTTCTCCGGCACGATCCGGGGCGCGAGCTTCACGTTTCGATTGTCGATGGGGCCGAAGATGCGCAACGCCGGCGCGAAAATAGGCGTAGCCGGTGCCGACAGTGAGGGCCGCGGCGAGCCAAAGGGCGGCATAAGCGATCGTGCTATACGCCAGGCCCAAATCATACGGCAAGAACTGCCTGGCCGGTGTTTCAAGGATCATGGCTCCGATCGCAATCATCTGAATCGTGGTCTTTGTTTTGGCGATTCGCGTGACGGGCACGCTGACGGCCGCGCCGGCCAAAAACTCCCGCAGACCGGAGACCAGAATCTCGCGCGCGAGGATAACCAGCGCAGGCACCAATTTCAGCAGACTGCGCAGGTTGGGCTCGAGGTAGAACTGACTGAATTGCTCGATATTGCCCTCGGCGACCAGCATCATCAGCGCGACGGCGACCAGTATTTTGTCGGCGATTGGATCGAGCATGCGGCCGAAGTCGGAGCCCGCCTTCAGCTTGCGCGCCGCCAGCCCGTCAAGCGCGTCGCTGATGCCGGCTACGCAGAAGATGACGAATGCAATAAGCCGCGCCGCCGTGCCGGGCAAAGCAAACGTAACCGCGAACACCGGCACGAGCAGAATTCGAGAAATGGTGATGATGTTTGGCAGCTGAGGCATGGCTTTAGTCTAGCATCCCCGCTCAACCTGTTGGATGAAAGAAGTCATAAATTTTCTTGGCCAAGGTATGGCTGACGCCCGCCACGGCTTCGATGTCGGCAAGGCTCGCACTCGCCACCGCCCGGGCCGAGCCGAAATGCTGGAGCAGCGCCCGTTTGCGGCTGGAACCCACGCCGGCAACCTCGTCCAACGGATTGGCGCCGAGCGCCTTGGCGCGGCGTTTACGATGGCTGCCGATGGCGAACCGATGCGCTTCGTCGCGCAACCGCTGGAGGAAATAGAGCACGGGGCTTTTCGGATCGAGGCGGAAAGGCTCGCGACGGGGTGTGTGGAAGTGCTCGCGGCCAGCGTCGCGGTCGGGCCCCTTCGAGATGCCAGCCACCGTCACATCCTCGACCCCCAAATCGGCGAACACTTGGCAGGCGACGGCCAGTTGACCCGGCCCGCCGTCGATCAGAACGAGGTTCGGCCATTTTGCTTTGGCTTCGTCGGCCTCATTCTCCTTGATCAGCCGAGAGAAGCGGCGCGTGAGTACCTCGCGCATCATCGCGTAGTCGTCGCCCGGCGTAAGCTCAGAGGATCTGATGTTGAATTTCCGGTACTCGCCTTTTTCGAACCCGCTTGGCCCGGCGACGACCATCGCGCCGATCGCCTGCGCCCCCTGAATATGTGAGTTGTCGTACACCTCGATGCGCCGCGGCGGAGAATCGAGTGCGAACACTTCCGCCACCCCTTCCAGCAATTCGCGCTGTGCGGAGTTCTCTGCCATTCGGCGGGC
>DATJGT010000038.1:0-3037 GCA_035494695.1 Rhizomicrobium sp.
GCGATCGAGCGGTCGAAGCTCTCGATCGCGTGGACGCGGCGGCCAAGCGTCAACAGATGCAGCGCACGATTGAACCAGGCTTCGGCGAAGGCCGGATCGGCTGCAACGGCGCGATCGAAGCTGTTGAGCGCGAGCTCGGCGCGCCCAAGCTGCTGCTGCGCGACGCCGATCAGGTTATGCGCGGCGGCATGCTTTGGATAAAGCTTGATCGCGCGGCGCGCGGTTTCGATTCCCGCGCCGAGCTGCCCCTGCTGACATTGGACAGTGGCGAGAAGGAACATCGCGTCCGTGTTCTTCTTCTCCCGCGTCAGCACCTGTTCGTAGCGTGCTGCGGCCTCCATCAGCTGCCCATCGCGATGCAAAGCCGTCGCTTCTTGCATCAGGAAGGATGGAGGGGCTTTCATGGGTCAGATTCACGATGCGAGGCCTATACCTCGCGATGCGCGCCGCGCCTTGTCAATATGCCGGGGGTCAGGCATATCCGGGCCCTTGCCGGAGAGGTGGCCGAGTGGCTGAAGGCGGCGGTTTGCTAAACCGTTATACGGTCTAAAGCCGTATCAAGGGTTCGAATCCCTTCCTCTCCGCCAGCCTTGCTGCTTTTGAGACAGGTTCCGCACACCGCCGCGCTGTGGTGAACCGGCGCGCCGAACGGACCAGAGCCTTGGGACGATATGTCACCTATGGCTCAAGCCGCTCATTTGCTTCGGTGCCGTGTGGGGCGCGCGAAGGCTTCGGATTCTCCGAATCCGCATGAGCGACGTCGTGAGCCAACCCGCCGAAGGCCTCTCGATCATCTTCCGCTGCGCCCCCGAGCATAAAGGCGTGGTGCCGCCCCCCATTCCTGCCGTGCAGGGCTTGCCTGACTGGTTCAAGGCGATGCCGCTGCGCGCCTTCAGCGAGACGCTCCAGTTGGAACAGATGACGGTCAAGCGGTGTCCGCCGTTCATCGATGCGATGACCCACGGTTTTCTCATTCCGCTGGCCACCGACCTCCGTGTCGAGGACGGGCAACTCACGTGGACCGGCGACATTCCCTGCGCACGAGTGAAAACGAATTCTTCGCCGCTGGACTTTCACGACAACAATCAGGTGAAGGGGTCGCCGTTCTTCGAGGAAGACCGCTTCGTTGTGAAGTTCAATTGTTTTTGGACCATCGAGCTGCCGCCCGGATATTCGCTGCTTGTCACGCATCCAATCAACCGGCCGGATCTGCCTTTTGTCAGCCTCACCGGGCTGATTGATGCGGACCTGTACCGCGACAACTACATCAATTTTCCGGCCCGCTGGCGCGATCCCGATTTCAAGGGTGTGCTCCCGAAGGGCACTCCAGTGGTTCAATGTGTGCCCATCAAACGCGAAGCATGGAGTGCGCGCGTCGAGGAGATTTCCGCTGACGCCGCCGGGCGAATGCGGGACATGCAGTTCGCGCTCGCGGATAACGACGACGCCTACAGACATCATTTCCGTGCGCCGAAGCGCTAGGCGCGTTTGCAGCCCAAGGCTTGGCTAGACGCCCTTGAGCCCCAAGGCTTTGGCGGCCGCGCTCGGCTTGAGCCAGAAGCGGCCTTTTCCGGCCTCCACGCAAGTCTTCAGCGCGCCGCCGAATGATTGCGGCGCCCACGCGACCAGCGCGCGCAGACATTCGATCGCCTCGGTGGGTCTGCCAAGCTCAAACAGACATTGGGCCGTCAGGAATCGCGCCCGGTACTCGGACGGATTGTTTGCCATCGCTTCCCGGAATTTCTCGAGCGCCGGCTCGAGTTCGCCGCGCGCCATTCGCGCCCGGCCAAGGCCGCACAGCGCAGACGGATGTCCCGGGCTGGTCGCAAGCGCGCGCGCAAAGGCAACCGATGCATCTTCGAAATCTCCGCGCTCGAGCAGAATCGTACCCAATGCGAAAAACAATTGCCCAACCGGCGCCACCGCGATTCCGCGCACGAGAACGGCTTCCGCTTCTGCGAAACGCCGCTTCTCATAGAGCAGCGTCCCGAGCTCGAAGAAGGCGTCCGGTATGGGCGGTTGCCGCTCGCTCGCTTGCTGCAGGACCGTCAGCGCTTCCGGGATTCGTCCCGCGCGGCGCAACGCCTGGCCGAGATAGGTTTCCACGACCGCGCCCGGACGCACGCAGGCCGCGTTTTGGAGTGGCTCGACGGCTTCTGACGCCCTGTTTTGCGCGAGCAACATCAAGCCGAAGAGTTCCAGCGCATCGGGATTGTGCGGATGTCGCGCGATCAAGGTCCTCGCGATCCCTTCCGCCTCCACGAATCGCCCGCCGCGCAGCGCCGCCACGCCCTCACCGACCTCCTTTTCAAGCGTGCTGGCCGGAGCGGACTGCTTCTGCATCGTTGCCATGGCGCTATGATTGGATTTGTCCGCGGCGGTTTGCAACGCCCCAGCCCTGTCGCTGCATGCCTGAGAGAATCGCTTTCCGACCTTCCGATTCAGGGTTCCGCCGCGTTCCAAAAAGCACAGCATCTCAGAGCACACCCTGCACGCTACGAAGGCCCAGGGAGGCGTTGGGTATGACCACAGCAGCGCCTTATCAGGACTAGGTTCTTATAGTAACTTTCGGGTAATTATTTGATAATATTTGATTAACCAGCTTGATTATGAGTTCCTCAGCCTCCGGCTTGCGCGTGGTTTCGAGGCGCTAAAAGCTGAGTGTCATTTGCGCAACACCCACCTGAAAACACGCCTTGGAGCCTGTGACTCGGCGGTTTTTTCGTTGTCTGTGCAGGACCCGTGTCTAAGGATGAACACGCGATGGAGGGGGGCATCCCCAAGTCGCCCCGTCCGGTGAAGCGGATCAGAGAGCCGAAAAGCCGGGTGGTTTCGCGGGGAACTTAAGGGGACCTTCCAGGGTGCTTCGGCACCCGGCGAGCGGAACCCTCCCGATAGCAAACTTGGAGGTCACGATGAAGATGGTGAAAAGCCTTCTCCTCGGTTCCGCAGCGGGTCTCGTTGCGGTCGCGGGGGCACAGGCTGCCGATCTTCCCGTAAAGGCCAAGCCGGTCGAATACGTGAAGATTTGTAGCAT
>DATJGT010000039.1:0-3585 GCA_035494695.1 Rhizomicrobium sp.
GCGTAAGCCGGTTGCGGCTGCGAGCGGCGCTGCCACCAGCGGTACAACATCGTGCCGATCAGCACGATCAGTCCGATCTGGAGCAACAGGCCGAGGAAGGACGCAAAGCCCGCAAGCCCACCGAGGAAGCCATGGCCGAACAGCATGCCAAAGAGGCCGGCGCCAAGGAGACCGCCGAGCAATCCGCCGGCGAGCCCGCGTCCGAAGCCACCACCGAACAAGCCGCCCGGCTGCTGCGCCGAAGGACGTGCCGCGGTCGAGGTCGCAGCGCCCGGCTGCGTCATCGAGCGGGTGATGGGCGAAGCCGCGTTCGGAGCGGTCGCAGTCGGCGCCGGAGCGGAAAACGTGCGCGTGCCGCGCGAGCCGAAGCTGCCGCGTGCACGTGCGTCGGCATCCCCGGACAACATCGCGAAGACCGCCGCGACGGCAAGCAGTCCAAACAATGGACGGAAAAGCTTCATTGATCTCTCCCAGGGCCCGGTGGGGCGGGTGGAATATCGGTGTCCCGATGGCTTTTGTGAAGGGATGGAACCTGCGGCGTGAAGGCGCGGCAGGCCAAGATATTCCAAGGGCTTAAGAAGAATTCCCCTACTTTCGCCCAGCGGCCTTGCGGGCGCAAGGAGCGGCAGGCGGAATCACCTTGCAAGTTTGCGACAAGTGTTGCGCGCACAGCCTTGACCCACCTGCAAGCTGCGCGGCACTGTCGGGAGGGTCGAGGAGGCGATGATGCGTTTTTCTTTGCTGCCGGTTGCGGCGCTTGCCGTTTCGCTACTCGCGACTTCGGCTCACGCCATCAATGGCGAGACGTGGAGCGTCTTCGGCATCAACGGAAACGACACCGGCGGGATCATTCCATGGTCGCCCCAGCTCCGCGCCTTCGGCTATCGCGAGGCGGCCCAGGAACACTGCAAGGGCTTTCACAAGATCGCACGCATCACGAGCGTGAAGGCGCGCTACGGAGACTATGTCGGGTTCGCCTGCGAATTCCCGCGCAATTACGATCCGGTGGGACACGGCGACTGGTGGATGAAGCCGATGTTCGGAATCTTCTGATTGGGACGCTGACGCGGCCGAATTGCGCCGCCGGACTGACTGTCCTTGCGTCTCCACACCAATCAGGATTCCACCGAAATACCCGTCTGAAGCCACAAATTCCGACAACGGCCGCCACAAACCGTCCGTAGCCTTTTACCTGTCGGCGACGCGTATTCTGTCTCCGACGGGGGGCGGTCCCGATCGTCTCAGGTTGCCCCCTGGCTGTCGATCGGACCGTCCTTCTACTCCCCACACTTTTGGCTAACGCGAAATGCCGCTTCGGCACAAGCGTTCCGTCACTTCACATTTCTTCTCGCAATCATCGCGGAGCGACTTCGATCGGATTGCAATTGCGCCGCCCCGACGACATGCACTCGTCGGCCTTGCGCGCCTCGATCATCGCATTGGCGAGCCAGATGCCGCCACCGACCAGCACCACGAACGCGGCCGCGAGCACGATGTTCGCCAGCCGGCGATCGCCCTCTTCGTCTTCCTCGGGGTCCTGCGTCTGGCTCATTCGCCCTGTTCTACCGTGATGCCGCGGCCGCGTGCAGTCATCCGCGCGGCGTGCTGACGGGATTTTGACACGCGCCTGCCTGTCGGGCGGATTGCCAATCGGGAAGCGATTTCCGATAACCCAAAGTCAATTCGGGTCCGCGCATCAAGGGAGGATACGATGAAGCTTTACATGCATCCGGTTTCGATGACGAGCCGCCCGGTGCGTCTGTTCATGGCGGAGAAGGGCTTGAAAGCAGACGAAGTGCTGGTCGACCTAATGACCGGCGCGCACTATCAGGAGCCCTACGCGTCGCTCAATCCGAACAAGCTCGTCCCGATGCTCGAGGACGACGGCTTCAAGCTCACCGAGAGCTCCGCGATCCTCAAATACCTCGCCGACAAGTTCAACCTTCCGGAATATCCAAAGGACTTAAGGCAGCGCGCCAAGGTCAACGAGGTCATGGACTGGCTCAACACCAATTTCTATCGCGAGTGGGGTTACGGCCTGTGCTACCCGCAGCTGTTCCCGCATCTCAAGCGCCCGGACGAGGCGGTGCAGAAAGCAACCGTCGAATGGGGCAAGGAGCAGTCGAAGAAGTGGCTGCAACTCCTGAACGACTACTGGATCGGGCCGAACAACCAGTACCTCACCGGCAACACCGTCACGATCGCGGATTATTTCGGCGCCGGGCTGGTCACGCTCGGCGAGATTATCCGCTGCGATTTCACGCCCTACCCGAACGTGGTGCGCTGGCTCAACAACATGAAGAAGCTCAAAAGCTGGCCGCAGGTGAACGAGGTTTTCGAGGGCTTCAAGCAGCACGTGAAGGATCAGCCGTTCGTCGCGCTGTAAGCGCCCGTCCGAGCGAATGGAACTTCTGTTCCCTTCGAACATTCTCTTGGCGATCCCGCGCGCGGACTGCGCGCGCAAACCCATGAGGGCGGCCCATGCTTAGCACTGTCCTGCTGATTGTCCTGGTTCTGCTTCTGGTCGGCGCGATGCCGAGCTGGCGCTACAGCCGCGGCTGGGGCTACGGCCCCTCCGGAATCCTCGGCGTCATCCTGGTGGTCGTGCTGATCCTGGCACTGACCGGACGCGTCTAGGTCCGTCGCGCATTTCTCAAAACGACAATTGCCGGTGAAAGTCGGCAAGCGTTTCGTCACGCCGCCATCGTGTCCTTGACCGCGGCGACGAGTTGCTTGAGCGTGAATGGTTTCGGGAGGAAGTTGAATTTCACGTCGTCCGGCAGGTTCTTGTCGAAGGCATCTTCTGCGTAGCCGGAGACGAAGATGATCTTCAGGCTGGGGTTTATTTCCCGCAGCTTGGTGGCGAGCGTCGGACCATCCATCTCCGGCATCACCACATCGGAGACGACAAGGTCGACGTCCCCGCCGCGCTTCTCGATCACCTCGATCGCTTCAACGCCATTGCCGGCTTCCAGCACGGTGTAGCCGCGTGAGGTAAGCCCGCGGGCATTGAGACCGCGCAAGCCTTCTTCGTCCTCGACCAGCAGGATCGTGCCGCTGCCGGTGAGATCGGCGGCGGCCTTTACCTGAACAGCCTTGTCGGCCTGCGCAGGTTCGGGCACTTCGCCCGCGACCGGAATATGGCGCGGCAGGAAAATGCGGAACGTGGTGCCCTCACCCACCACTGAATCCACGAACACGTATCCGTTGGTCTGCTTCACGATCCCGTAAACCGTGGAGAGGCCAAGTCCCGTACCCTTGCCGGTCTCCTTGGTAGTGAAGAAGGGCTCGAAGATCTTGTCGATGATCTCGCGCGGAATGCCAGTACCAGTGTCCTTGACTTCGATCGTGACGTAGTCCGCCGCCGGCAGCGGCTTGTAGGGGAACGTCTTGCACTCGTCCGCCGTGACGTTCGCGGTGCGCACGGTGAGCTTGCCGCCCTTTGGCATCGCGTCGCGCGCATTCACCGCAAGGTTCACCACCACCTGCTCGAGCTGCGACACGTCGGCCTTCACCGGCCACAGGTCGCGCCCGTGCACCATCTCGAGCGCGACCTTTTCGCCGAGCAGCCGCCGCAGCAGGATC
>DATJGT010000040.1:0-36348 GCA_035494695.1 Rhizomicrobium sp.
AGTAGCGTTTCCAGCGCGGTATCGTCGAGCCTTCGCAGCACCAGCACCTGCGCGCGCGAGAGGAGCGCGCCATTCAATTCGAAGGAGGGATTCTCCGTCGTCGCGCCGACGAGAATGACGGTGCCATCCTCCACTACCGGCAGAAACGAATCCTGCTGGCTGCGGTTGAAGCGGTGGATTTCATCGATGAAGAGCAGCGTCCCCTGCCCGGTCTTGCGCCGTGCGCGGGCCGCCTCGAACGTCTTCTTGAGGTCGGCAACGCCGGAGAACACCGCCGAGAGCTGCACGAAATGGAGCTGGAAGGCGCTCGAGAGCAGCCGCGCAATGGTGGTTTTTCCCGTGCCCGGCGGTCCCCAGAGAATGATCGAGTGCGGCCGATTCTCCGCGACCATCCGGCCGATCGGACCCTCCGGCCCGATGAGATGATCCTGGCCAACGACTTCCGACAGCATCTTCGGCCGCAACCGGTCCGCGAGCGGCCGCGGCGCGTCGTCCGGCAGTCCCCCGGCTTCGAACAGATCAGACATTGGCGAAGACTATCGCGAACAGCGAAAGGCGAATAGCGAATAGCGAATTTGGACGAACCTCAAGCTTCCACATTCGCTACTCCTATTCGCTACTCGCTCCTCGGTATCCGCCAAACGGAGCCCTATCCCTCCACTGACAACGTCAGCCGCTGGCCGCCGCGATCGATGATCATGTTCCACTGACCGCCGGCATTGGCGAGCGCGTTCTTGAGCTGGTCGACCGAACGAATTTCGGAGCCGTTCACCGCACGGATGATATCGCCAGGCTGAAAGCCTTGCTGGGCGGCGATGGACTGTCCGGAAGTGACCACCACAACGCCGCGCGCCATCAGGTCCATCTGCAATTCCGTGGCGACAGCAGGTGAAAGATTTTCCACCTTCGCGCCCGTGAGCGGGTTGCGGCCGCCGATCGTTGTCGCGTCGCGCGGCGGATTTTCCGGCGGCACAGTGAGCTTCACCTCGACATCGCGCGCGCTCGCGCCGGAACGCACGCGCAGCTTGACTGCGTCGCCGGGTTTGTGCGTCGCGATATGGTAGTTGAGCGACTGCATGTCGTCGACATTCGCATTGTCGATCGCGAGCACGACATCGCCGGTGTGGACGCCAGCATTCGCCATCGGGCCGCCGGGATAGACGCTCTTGAGCAGTACGCCACCAGGCCGGCCAAGGCCCAGACTTTGTGCGAGATCCGATGTCACGGCCTGTCCCGATGCCCCAATCCATGGCAACCGAAATCCACCGCCGCCGAGCGCGCCTTCCACCACGCGTCGCGCGAGGTTTGCGGGAATGGCAAAGCCCACACCAGAGTATTCGCCCGTGCGCGACACAATGGCGGTATTGATACCGGCAAGCTTTCCGTCCGTCGTCACCAATGCGCCGCCGGAATTGCCAGGATTGATCGCGGCGTCCGTCTGCAGGAACAGCTGATAATCGTTCTGGCTGATCTGTGTGCGCGCGAGTGCGGACACGATTCCCATCGTCACCGTCTGGCCGATGCCGAAGGGATCGCCGATTGCGAGCACTAGATCGCCCACCTGCACCCGGTCGCTGTCTCCGAACTGAATGGTAGGCAGATGCTCGCCATGCGTGTCGATCTTCAGCACCGCAAGATCGGTGCGCGAATCCGAAAGAAGAATGCGTGCCTTGAACTCGCGCTTGTCGGAGAGCGCCACAACGATATCCTGGCCGTTCTCGATCACGTGCCGGTTCGTGATGATCACGCCGTCACTGCGCACGATCACGCCGGAGCCGAGGGACTGCTGCACACGCTGGCGGAATTCCGGCGATACGCCGAAGAACTGCTGGAAAAGTGGGTCGGCGAACAGCGGGTTGACTTGCTGACGCACGATCGAACGCGCGTAGACGTTCACAACGGCCGGCGCGATCCGCTTGACAACCGGGGCGAAGCTCAGCTGCACCTGGTTCATCGATTGCGGCGCGGCCGTCCCTTGCGGCACCGCCTTCACGCTTGGCGGCGCGGTGCCGAGAGGGATAGCCTTGGTGCTCGGCTGGGCCTCAACCGGGGGACAGGTGTTCGAGATGATGCCGTAGCTAACGGCGCCGAGTCCCACGGCGGCTACCGCTGCGATCAGCACATTGCGATTGATCATGTCACAATCCTCATACGCAAAAGGGCGGCACTTGCGAGCCGCCCTCTTCTATTCTTCACAAATTTGGCGGCTTTAAGCCTCCGCCTTCTCCTCGCTCTCGGGCGGCGGACCGGAATCCTGACCCTTAGCGTCGGGATCGCGATCGACGAACTCGATGAATGCCATCGCGGCATTGTCGCCATGGCGGAAGCCCGCCTTCAGAACCCGGGTGTAACCGCCGGGGCGGTCCGCATAGCGCGGGCCGATCACCTCAAAGAGCTTCTTCACCTGCGCCTCATCGCGGACGCGCGACATCGCAAGGCGCCGCGAGGCGAGATCGTTCTTGCGCGACAGGGTCACGAGCTTTTCAACCACCGGGCGAAGCTCCTTCGCCTTGGGCAGTGTCGTCTTGATCTGCTCGTGCTTGATCAGCGCTGCCGCCATGTTGGCGAACATAGCGTGGCGGTGCTGCGTTTTGACGCCGAGTTTTCGTCCGGCATTGCGATGGCGCATGGCTGTACAACCTCGTCATTCCCGGGCAGCGCAGCGAAGCGGAGCGCGTGCCGGGAACCCCTCCTAATACTGATCCTCGTAACGCTTTGCCAGATCCTCAATATTCTCCGGCGGCCACCCCGGCACTTCCATACCGAGATGGAGTCCCATCTCCGCCAACACCGCCTTGATCTCGTTCAGCGACTTGCGACCAAAATTCGGCGTACGGAGCATTTCCGCTTCCGTCTTCTGGATGAGATCGCCGATATAGACGATGTTGTCGTTCTTGAGGCAGTTGGCCGAGCGCACCGAGAGCTCGAGCTCGTCCACTTTTTTGAGCAGCACCGGATTGAACGCTAGCTCGGGCTTCTCTTCAGTGGCGATCCGCTCGCGCGGTTCCTCGAAATTGATGAACACCTGTAGCTGATCCTGCAGGATACGCGCAGCATAGGCCACGGCGTTATCCGGCGTGACCGCGCCGTTGGTCTCCACCGTCATGGTGAGCTTGTCGTAATCGAGGATCTGGCCTTCGCGGGTGTTCTCGACCTTGTAGGAGACCTTCTTCACCGGGGAGAACAGCGAATCAACCGGCATCAGTCCGATCGGCGCATCCTCGGGGCGATTTCGGTCCGCCGGCACATAGCCTTTTCCATTGGCGACCGTCAGTTCCATGCGAAACTCGACCTTCTCGTCGAGTGTGCAGATGACAAGCTCGGGATTGAGAATCTCAACGTCGGCAACGGCGGTGATCTGCCCTGCCGTGACTTCGCCCGGACCGGTTGCCCGCAGCGTGAGTCGCTTGGGACCCTCCGCGTGCATGCGCAGCGCGATCTGCTTCACGTTCAGCACGATGTCGGTCACGTCCTCGCGAACGCCCGGAATAGACGAGAATTCGTGCAGCACGCCCTCGATATGAATCGAGGTAATTGCCGCGCCCTGGAGCGAGGACAACAGCACACGCCGGAGCGCGTTGCCGAGTGTAAGGCCGAAGCCACGCTCGAGCGGCTCGGCGACAATGATGGCCGAACGGCCGGCGTCGTGGCCGCCATCCACCTTCAGCTTTTGCGGTTTGATCAGTTCTTGCCAGTTCTTCTGAAACATCGATTCCTCATCGTTTCCCGGACGTGTCGGATCACGCCCTATGCGTTCGACGGGTTGCTAGGTCCGAACTCTAGTAACTACTCTTTCGTGTCCCTGCACGGCCAAGCACCAGATTTAGAGCTCGGGCGCTCCTGGACTACACCGACTCGTTTTTCGCCGAGGGGTAACCCCTCCCCCCTCACACGCGCCGACGCTTGGGCGGCCGACAGCCATTGTGCGGGATCGGCGTCACATCGCGGATGGACGTAACCGTCAATCCCACGGCCTGTAACGCACGCAACGCGGATTCGCGCCCGGAACCCGGGCCGCTCACCTCCACGTCCAGTATACGCATGCCGTGCTCCACCGCCTTCTTTGCGGCATCTTCGGCCGCGACCTGCGCGGCGTAAGGCGTCGACTTCCGCGAGCCTTTAAAACCCATCATGCCGGCGCTTGACCACGACACCGTATTCCCGGCGCCGTCTGTGATCGTGATGATGGTGTTGTTGAAGGTGGCGGCGACATGCGCCACACCTTGGACAACGTTTTTCTTTTCCTTCTTGCGCGCGCGGCCGGCGCCCTTCTTCTCGGCTGCCATATTACTTCGTCACCTTCTTTTTCCCGGCGATCGCCTTGGCCGGACCTTTGCGCGTGCGTGCGTTCGTATGAGTGCGTTGCCCACGCACCGGAAGCCCGCGGCGATGACGCAAACCGCGATAGCAGCCGAGATCCATCAGCCGCTTGATGTTCATCGCCACTTCGCGGCGGAGATCGCCCTCCACCAGATAATCGCGGTCAATGATTTCGCGGATCTGGATCACTTCGGAATCGGTGAGATCGCCGACGCGGCGGTTCTCCTTAATGCCAACCTTCTCGCAGATCTCCTTGGCTTTGGCCTCGCCGATGCCATGGATGTAGCGCAGGCCGATTTCGACCCGCTTCTGGGTTGGAATATTGACGCCGGCAATGCGCGCCACTGCTGTCTCCTCGGGCTTCTAAGCCGCTGAATTTGTTACATTTCCGAACACGCGAAACTCCCGACCCTATGCCAAACAGGGCCGAAACCGCCAAATTGACAGGGTGGAGTCGCCGCAAGGGCGCGGATTATAGGAATCGGCTGAGCCCAGTCAACGCTGTAAATGGGCAAAGTCACGGCTTGATTCAAGCCGTTATTGGGGCCCAGCCCTGCCGCAGCAGATTGCCGCAATTCTGGCAACGAGCCTTCCCTTAGAGCGTTGTGCACGTGCGAATTCATCCATACCTAGCATTTGTGACTCCAGACCCGATTCGGGAAACCCTTGAGCCTTCAGCTGTCTACGTCGCGAGCCTATACTGCTGCCCTGTGCGCCATCCTGACGCCCTTATGTCTGCTCGGCTGCAACCGTCAAAGTGGTCCGTCCCAGATGCCGGCACCCCAGGTCGGGGTTGTAGTTCTCCATCCGAGCTCCGCCACCTTGACCGCCGAGTTGCCAGGCCGCACGGCGCCCTTTCTCATTTCGGAGGTTCGCCCACAGGTCAACGGCATCGTTCTCAAGCGCCTGTTCACTGAAGGCAGCGAAGTCAGGGCCGGCCAGCCGCTGTACCAGATCGATCCGGCCCCTTATCGAGCGGCCTACAACAATGCGAACGCCGCCGCGATGACCAGCAAGGCCAAGGCGGAGCGCTACGGCCAGCTTCTCAAGGCAAATGCAATTGCCCCACAGGACTATGACGATGTGCTGGCCGCGTACAAACAGGCCGCAGCGAATCTTCAGGCGGCACGCATCAATCTGAATTACACGCGCGTCACCGCACCAATCGCTGGACGAATTGGTATCTCAACCGTGACGGAGGGCGCGCTGGTCACCTCTGGCCAGACCACCGCACTCACCACGATCCAGACGCTGGATCCCATTTACGTAAACATTCCGCAGTCCAGCACCCAGCTGCTCGCGCTGCGCCAGGCCGTCGCGCAAGGCGAACTCGACAAGGACACGCCCGCGGTCGCGAAAGTTTCACTGTGGCTTGAAAACGGCGCGAAATACCCGCTCACCGGGAAGCTGCAATTCACCGACGTGACGGTGGACACCAGCACCGGCGCGGTCACCTTGCGGGCGATCTTTCCCAATCCGCATCGCGTGCTTCTGCCAGGCATGTATGTGCGCGCCATCATCGCCGAGGGTGTGATTCCCAGAGCCATCCTGGCACCGCAGCAAGGTGTAATCCGGGATACGAGAGGTCAACCGACAGCATGGATCGTCGGCAAGAACAACAGAGCCGAACTTCGCACGCTGCAGGTTTCGCGATCCGTTGGAAACGATTGGCTTGTCACCGCAGGCCTGAAAGACGGCGACAAGCTGATCGTTGAAGGCACGCAGAGCTTGCGGCCGGGGATCGCGGTTCGCCCGGCTCCCGCCACGCTCCCGGCGGAACCGCGGCAAAGCACCGGCTGATAGGCGCGATGTCCCGCTTCTTCATCGATCGGCCAGTCTTCGCGTGGGTGATAGCGATCGTCATTATGATCGCCGGTGCTTTGTCGATTACGACGCTGCCCATCGAGCAGTATCCCAACATTGCGCCGCCAGCCGTCAACATCGGTGCGACATTCCCCGGCGCGTCGGCGGAGACGGTACAGAATTCCGTGACTCAAGTGATTGAGCAGCAGCTTACGGGTATCGACAACCTGCTTTATTTTTCGTCAAGCAGCGATTCCTCCGGCGATGTCAGCATCAGCGCGACATTCGCACCGGGAACCAATCCGGACATCGCACAGGTTCAGGTGCAGAACCAGGTCCAGCAGGCGCTTCCCTTGCTGCCGCAGGAAGTGACGCAGCTTGGCGTCACGGTACGAAAGTCGCAAACAAATTTCCTGATGGTCGTCGGTCTTTACGACACGACAGGCAGATACACCAATGTCGATATTTCGGATTACCTTCGCAGCACGATGCAGGATCCGCTGGCGCGCGTGCCTGGCGTGGGCCAGGTGCGCGTGTTCGGCGCACAGTACGCGATGCGTATCTGGCTCGACCCGTTCAAGCTACGCAACTACAGCCTGATGCCGAGCGACGTGCGCAACGCCATCGAAGCACAGAACACGCAGGTTGCGGCGGGCGAAATCGGGGCCCAACCCTCCGTCAAAGGGCAGGAGCTCGACGCGACCGTGACCGCGCTCTCGCGGCTACAGACACCGGAGCAGTTTCGCAACATCATCCTTCGCACCGATCCCAACGGCGCAACTGTCCGGCTGAGTGACGTAGCGCGGGTCGAGTTGGGTGCCGAGGCTTATGGTGTCGTCAGCCGGTTCGACGGCAAGCCGGCATCGGGCCTCGCGATCCAGCTCGCACCGGGAGCCAACGCACTCACCACCGCGAACGCGGTGAAGGCGCGCGTGGAGCAGCTGAAGCCGGCGCTGCCGCCGGGCATCGAGGTGTCCTATCCCGTGGACACGACGACGTTCGTGCGCATCTCCATTCAGCAGGTGATTGTAACTTTGATCGAGGCGATTGTGCTCGTCGTCATCGTGATGTTCATTTTCCTGCAGAGCTGGCGCGCGACTCTCATCCCGGCCATCACCATTCCGGTGGTGCTGCTCGGCACCTTCGGGGTGCTGGCCGCGGCCGGCTATTCGATCAATGTGCTGACGATGTTCGCGCTCGTGCTGGCGATCGGGCTTCTTGTCGACGACGCGATTGTCGTGATCGAGAATGTCGAACGTATCATGAGCGAAGAGGGTCTGAGCCCGCGCGAGGCCACGCAAAAGTCAATGGAGCAGATTACCGGCGCGCTCATCGCGATTGCGCTGGTGCTTTCCGCAGTATTCCTTCCGATGGCTTTTTTTGGCGGGTCGACCGGCGTCATTTATCGCCAGTTCTCGATTACCATCGTTTCCGCCATGGCGCTGTCCGTCACCCTAGCCCTGGTTCTGACGCCGACGCTGTGCGCCGCACTTCTCAAACCCGTACCGAAGGGCGAGAGCCATGCTCACGGCCGTTTTGCCGAATGGTTCAACCGCAACTTTGCGCGCGGCGTGGATCGTTACCGCGCGATACTCCGCAGAGTGATCGGGCATCCAGGAATTCCGCTCGGGATGTATGCGATCGTCGTAGTCATCCTCGGTGTACTGTTTTTCGTGCTACCGACCGGATTTCTGCCGGAGGAGGATCAGGGCTACATTCTCGCGCAATTCACTCTTCCGGTTGGCGCGCAGCAATCGCGCACGGTCGCCGTTGCGAAGCAGGTCGAGCATCATTTTCTAGTCGATGAAAAGGCGAATGTGGCGCATATGTTCAGTGTCAGCGGATTCAGCTTCGTCGGTTCCGGCCAGAATGTCGGCCTTGCGTTTATTCTGTTGAAGAATTGGAGCGAGCGTTCCGGCTCGCAAAATCGCGCACCGGCCATCGTGCAGCGCGCGTTCGGGGCATTTTCAAAAATCCGCGACGCGCAGGTGTTCGCCTTGATCCCTCCGTCCGTACCGGGCCTAGGTCAATCGGGCGGGTTCGATTTCCAACTGGAGGACCGCGGTAATCTTGGGCATCAGGGACTCGTCGCCGCTCAAAATCAGCTGCTCGGTATGGCGGCGCAGGATCCCAAATTAACGGCGGTCCGGCCGAACGGGCTTCCCGACACACCTCAGTTGCATGTGGATATTGACGAAAACAAGGCGACGGCGCTGGGGCTTAATCTAGACGAGGTCAACGACACACTCACCTCGGCATGGGCTGGTCTGTTCGTGAACGATTTCATCGACCGAAGCCGGGTTAAGCGCGTCTACATCGAAGGCGACGCGCCTTACCGCATGGTGCCTTCCGATCTCTACAATTGGTCTGTGCGGAACACATCCAACAACATGGTCCCGTTTTCGTCGTTCGCAACGACATCCTGGAAAAGCGGCCCTTCCACGCTGCAGCGCTACAACGGTTTCCCGGCCTTGGAAATCCAGGGTAGCGCAGCACCGGGCGAAAGCTCGGGCACCGCGATCGCAGAAATGGAAAAATTGGTCGCCAGACTGCCGCATGGCGTGGGCTACGAATGGACGGGGCTTTCCTACCAACAACTCCTGTCGGGCTCGCAGGCACCTTTGCTCTACGGATTGTCGCTGCTCGTGATTTTCCTGTGCCTGGCAGCACTGTACGAAAGCTGGTCCGTACCCTTCGCCGTGATGCTGGTCATTCCGCTCGGGGTGGTCGGCGTGCTTGCGGCCGCTTTGCTGCGCGGTCTCACCAACGACGTTTTCTTCCAGGTCGGGCTGCTCGCAACCATGGGTCTTGCCGCGAAGAACGCGATCCTGATCGTGGAGTTCGCCGAGTTCGCCGTGCGCCGTGGAGAAGGTGCCGTAGAGGCTGCCATGGAAGCCGCGCGGCTCCGGCTCCGTCCCATTCTGATGACGTCGATCGCCTTCATCGCCGGCGTGGCGCCGCTTGCAGTGGCAACCGGCGCCGGTGCAGCGAGTCAGAACGATATCGGCACCGGCGTCATGGGCGGAATGTTCACTGGCACCGTGCTGGCGATTTTCTTCGTGCCGCTATTCTTCGTGCTTGTCGCGCGCGGCAAGGAACGCATCGCATCGCGTTATCGGCAGCCCAAAGCCGCGACCTAGCCGAAAGCCTGATCCCCTTGAATTCGGAAGAACATGGCCGCCCCGGCTAGCGGCCATGCAGAGATTCCCAGTGTTCAGGGAGACAAGCGCGTTGCGATCAGATCGCCTACGTTCGCCGAGGCCGCGCTCCTGAAATTCGGCTCTTCGGACCTGCTATGGACAACAAAATTTGCTCTGCCATCGCGCGATTTTCCAAGCCTGCGAGAGCAAATAGCGGATGCTGTTTCCCGTGTCATCAGCTGCGGAATGCGGACGAGCAGTGACCTCCCTCATTCGAGTGCAAGAAAGCTGCGCCTGCTGTTTTCAGCTTGCGAGGCCTTGGATGACCACCTGGATGACCCGGAGGAGTCGACAGTGGCTTCGTGGCGGAAGGTCGCCCAGTTAGATCCAAACAACGCCGCTGCGACGGCGACCCTTGCGTTCCTTGAGGCTGAAGCGGGATCGCCTCCGTCTAATAATAGCCCGCAGGCGGTGGCCCTAAGGACCGTCGCAAGAAAACATCTACAGCAAGCACGATCGATCAATGATCGCCTCGGCATGAACTACGCGGCGAAGGCCATCCTGCTTCCATCTTGGCGCTATCGTGACAGGCTGGCAGCACTAAACCACGGCCTCGCCCTCGATCCGGATTGCGCGGTGCTGCACAACTTGATGAGCATAGCGTTGCGAGATGTCGGGGATCTGGAGGACGCCATCGCAAGCGCCCGAAGGGCGGTCGAGTTGGAGCCAAGCTCAGCCGCACATCGCCAAAACCTGATCTCGGCGCTCATGTATGCGGGCTACATTGAGACTGCCAAAACCGAATTGGAATCGGCGGAACGCGTCTGGCGCGACTCCTTCACTATTCGAGAAGTCCGATCGCGCTTCGATTTTCGCTTCGGCGATCCGGATCGGCAAATCCAGAACATCGATGGCGGAAACGTCATCCCCAACACTTCTGCCGAGTGGCAGAAGTGGATCATGCGCACCTTTCTCCTCGCTCGCGCAAAGCCGACTGCCGAAAACATCAAGACCGCAGTAAATGCGGCTGCTGCTTTTGTACGTCGTGGCGGCCCTCCACACGGGCCGTTGCAAAGCATCGTCGCGCTCGGGCGAACAGATGAGGCTTACGAACTGCTGGAGATTCCACGTGCCATGACCGCTCTGCGTGAAGAAGGCGTGAACATCCTATTTAGAGTGAACATGCGCGCGTTGAGACTGGACCGGCGTTTCATGGCTTTGGCGAACAACCTCGGGCTTGTGCAGTTCTGGCAATCGAGCGGCATCTGGCCCGATTTCTGCGATGACGAGGATTTGCCGTACGATTGCAAGGCGGAGGCTCGGCGCCTGCACCCGAAACCACCCTGACAAAGCAGATTTTCAGTCGAGTCCGAAGCGCGCGTAGACCGGGAGATGGTCGGAGGCTTCGCGGAAGCGGTCATCGCGCAAAATGCCCTCTTGCGAGCATGATCCCAGGCCGGCAGCGAAAATGCGATCCAACTGAAGAGCGGGTAGCCGTGCGGGAAAGCTGCGCGCGGACGACTGGTAATCGAACAGGCGGCCCAACTCGCCGATAGCGACGCCGTTGCGGAGCGTGTTGAAGTCGCCGCAAAGGACGCGGGCCTGATCGGGATCGTTCTCGCGGACGTAGTGACCGATTCGGTTCATCTGCCGCAGACGCTCCAGCGGATCCAAGCCCAGGTGCGTGTTCATCACCGTGACCAGTTTGCCCGGGAGAACGGCGTCGGCAATCTGCATGCACCGCGGAACACCCCAGCGGCGGCCAAGCTTCACAGTCTTTTTTGCGACCAGGGGAAAGCGTGAAATGATAAAATTGCCGAACTGCGCTCCGCGGGTCTTCGTCAGACTCTGGTACTGATGGCCCTTGATCTCATCGGCAAGATGCTTGAACTGGTCAAAGTCCGGCGTGCCGCGGTGCTGTTGCCAACCCACTTCCTGGAGACAAAAGACGTCGAATTCGAGCGAGCCGAGCGCGCGAGCCACGCGCTCCGGGTCGCACCGGCTGTCCCGGCCGACGCAGCTGTGGATGTTCCAGCAAAACAGCGAGAAACTCTTACGCATACTTTCCTGCACCCAGCCCGCACAACATGCGAGCGGCAGCGCCCTTTTGCAAGCCGAGAGGCCGATCACATCTGCGAAGGTCGCAGCTTCCGCCGATTCCGATAATAGAAAATTAATACCGAGCCGCCCCGCGCCATATACGCAAAGGCCCTGATCCGCCGCTAGGCCTCGTTCACCACTGAGGCAATCGAGCTGCTGACCTCAGGGATCGAAACCATGCCGTTCACAGTCTTCAGCTTTCCTTGGTTCCGGTAGTAGGCGATCAATGGCGCCGTATTCTTATAGTAGACGGACAGCCGATTCCTCAGAGTCTCCGGTGTGTCGTCCGCCCGCGGCTCTTTCCCTTCGGCCTTCATCTCCTTCACACGGCTTTCGGCGCGCTGCAGCAGAATCTCATCATTCACCTTCAGCTCAATCGCGACGTTGATTTTCAGTCCGCGCCCTTCAAGGAGGCGATCCAGCGCCTCCGCCTGCGCAATCGTGCGCGGGAAGCCGTCGAAAATCGCGCCATTCGCACAGTCCGGCCGATCGAGCCGCTCGGCAATGATTCCGATGACGATCTCGTCTGACACGAGTTCGCCGCGCGCGAGAATTCCCTCCACTCTTTTGCCTAGTTCAGAACCCGCGGCGATGGCCGCGCGCAGCATGTCGCCCGTTGAGAGCTGAGGAAGCCCACGCTTTTTGGTGAGGAGTTTCGCCTGTGTGCCCTTGCCCGCGCCGGGCGGGCCGAACAGAACGAGATTCAACGCCGAGCTCCACGCAGCCGCGCGCGCTTGATCAGCCCCTCATACTGCTGCGCGATGAGATGACTCTGGATCTGCGCCACGGTGTCCATCATTACGCTAACCACAATGAGGATCGACGTGCCACCGAGCGCAAAGGGCAGACTGTATTTATAGATGACGTACTCAGGAATGAGGCAAACAAACGCGAGATAAATGCCGCCGACCACGGTGATACGCGTCAACACGTAATCGATGTACTCGGCCGTCTTCTTGCCGGGACGAATGCCTGGAATAAATCCGCCATACTTCTTCAGATTCTCCGCGGTTTCTTCCGGATTGAAGATAATCGAGGTGTAAAAGAACGCGAAAAACATGATCAGTGCGGCGTAGAGCGCGAGATAAACCATCGATCCGTGACTGATATAAGCGACGATAGTGGCCAGCCAGTCTGGAATGCTCTGCGAGTTGAAATTGGCAACGGTCGCCGGCATCAGCAGGATGGATGAAGCGAATATCGGTGGAATCACGCCGGAAACGTTGATCTTCAGCGGCAGATGCGAGGACTCGCCCCCGAACATGCGCTGCCCGACCTGGCGCTTCGGATACTGCACCAGCAGCCGCCGCTGCGCGCGTTCCATGAAGACGATGAACGTGATGAGCGCCACGATGGCAACCATCGCGAAGATGAGCACGAGCGGTTGAATCGAACCGGTGCGGCCCGCTTCGAACGCCTGCACGATGTAGCTCGGGAAACGCGCAACGATACCGATAAAGATGATCAGTGAGATGCCGTTGCCGACGCCGCGGGCAGTGATCTGCTCTCCAAGCCACATCAAAAGTATGGTGCCGCCAGAGAGCGTAATCACGGTCGATATCCGGAAGAACCATCCGGGATCGATGACGACCCGCCCCCAATGCTCGAGGCCAATGGCGATGCCATACGCCTGCAGTGCCGCGAGGCCGACTGTCGCATAACGCGTGTACTGGTTGAGGGTTTTGCGGCCCGCCTCGCCTTCCTTCTTCAGCGCTTCCAGTTCCGGAAACACGGTCGTCATTAGCTGCATGATGATCGAGGCGGAGATGTAGGGCATGATGCCCAGCGCAAAGATAGCCATGCGCTGCACAGCGCCGCCGGCGAGAACGTTGAACACATCCAGAAGTCCGCCCTGCTGCTGACTGAGCTGGCGCGAGAGCTCGGACGGGTCGATTCCCGGCATCGGGATATAGGTGCCGAGCCGGGCGATGATGAGGACGCCGATGGTGAAGAAGATGCGCTGGCGCAGCTCCGTCGCTTTCGCAAGGGAGCCGAAATTGAAATTGGCCGCTAATTGTTCGGCTGCCGAGGGCATTCCTCACTCCTGACCCGCACTCGCACCAATATGGGGAGCGAGCGCGGCTTTGCGAACCCGTTAGGCTGTCGCGCCGGTCTCGGCCGCACGCGCCGCGCGCTTCTCCGCCGCTTTTTGACGTCGCTGCACGCGCTTTCCGGCTTCGCCCTTCTTGTTCATGTACGCTTTTTTCCTGAAGGTGGTGGTGAGCGCCCCGCCGGCTTTCTCAATTGCCGCCTTGGCACTTGCGCTCGCACCAGCGACCTCGATCTCGACCTTCGCTTTGAATTCGCCGTCGCCCAGTACCCGGATCCCGTCGCGGCTACGCTTCACAAGGCCGGCCTTCCTGAGTGTTTCCTCCGTAATCTTGCTCGAGGCGTCGATCTTCTTGGCGTCGATCGCCTTCTGGATGCGGCCGAGATTCACTTGCGCGAAATCATTGGCGAAGATGTTGTTGAAGCCGCGCTTGGGCAGCCGCATGTACAGCGGCATCTGCCCGCCTTCGAAGCCATACACCTTTGTGCCGGTGCGTGCCTTCGCGCCCTTCACGCCGCGGCCCGATGTTTTGCCGAGACCGGAGGAGGAGCCGCGGCCCACCTTCAGCTTGCGCTTGTGGGCGCCGGGATTGTTGCGGAGTTCATTGAGCTTCATTGTGACCTCGTCATAGCCATGCAGCGTGAGCGCGAACCGGCCGTCCATTTATTTCTCGTCGACCACCTCAACGAGGTGCTTCACCGCGCGGATCATGCCGCGAACAGCAGGAGTATCTTCCAAGGTACGCGTGCGACGAATTTTACCGAGGCCGAGGCCGCGGAGAGTCGCCGCCTGCACCTCCGGCTTGCGGTTTGCGCTGCGAATCTGGCGCACCGTCACCTTCGGGGACCCTGCTTTTGCGGATTTCTTTTCGGCCATGGCTCAGTTCCCTTAACTCGCGCTCGCCTGCTCGCCTTTGGGTGCGCCTTCACGCCGCGCGATGATCTCGCTCACGCTGCGGCCGCGGCGCTGCGCCACCATTCGCGGGCTTTGCTGCGATTTCAGCGCATCAAACGTCGCGCGCACCATGTTGTACGGATTGGATGTTCCGAGCGACTTCGACACCACATCGCCGACACCCAGCGCCTCGAATACTGCGCGCATCGGGCCACCGGCAATAATGCCGGTCCCGGCCGGAGCCGGGCGCACGAGCACCTTTCCGGCGCCATGATGTCCGCGCGTCTCGTGATGCAGGGTACGGCCGTCCTTCAACGGCACGCGGATGAGCGCCTTCTTTGCTTCGTCCGTTGCCTTGCGGATGGCCTCCGGCACCTCTCGCGCCTTGCCGTGCCCGAAACCGACCCGGCCCCGCTGGTCGCCAACGACCACGAGCGCGGCAAACCCGAAGCGCCGCCCGCCCTTTACCACCTTCGCCACGCGATTGATGTGGACAAGCTTGTCGATGAACTCGCTCTCGCGCTCCTCACGATCGCCGCGATCCCGCCGTCTACCTTCGTCACGTGCCATTCAATATTCCTTCGCTCAAAACTGGAGGCCGCGCTCACGCGCCGCGTCTGCGAGCGCCTTTACGCGGCCATGATAGATATAACCGCCGCGATCGAACACGACCTGCTTCACGCCCTTCGCAATGGCGCGTTCCGCGATCTTCTGGCCCACTGATTTCGCCGCGTCCATATTCCAGGTCTTGGGGGCCTTGCCTTCCTTCTCGTTGCTGGAAGCTGACGCCAACGTCGCGCCGGCGCGATCATCGATCACCTGCGCATAGATATGCTTGCCGGAGCGGAACACGGAAAGCCGCGGGCGATCCGTCCCCTGCCCGATGTGATAGCGCGTGCGCTGCTTGCGACGATCGAAGAGTTTGCTGCCCATGGTTACTTCTTCTTGCCTTCTTTGCGGCGGATATGCTCGCCCGCATACTTCACGCCTTTGCCCTTATAGGGCTCCGGTGGACGATAACTGCGGATTTCCGCGGCGACCTGGCCCACCAGCTGCTTGTCCATCCCGGAGATTGTCAGGGCAGTGGGCTTTTCCGCGACGATATTGATGCCGGCGGGGATCGGATAGCTTACGTCGTGACTAAAGCCGAGCTGCAGGTTCAAATTCTTGCCCTGAACGGCGGCGCGATAACCGACGCCATTGATCTCCAGCTTCTGCTGGAACCCGTTCGTCACGCCGACAACGAGATTGTTCACCAGTGTGCGCGACAGACCCCACATCTGCCGCCCGCGCTCCGCGCCTTCGCGCGGCGTGACGGTGATGCCGTCGTCACCCAGGGACGCGTCCACTTCGTCGACGAGCCGCAACGACAGCTCGCCTTTCGGGCCTTTTACCTTGACGGATTTTCCATCCACCGAGGCAGTGACGCCCTTTGGCAGAGGAACCGGCTTCTTGCCGATACGCGACATGTTTTTCTCCCTCTGCCTAGAATATTCGGCAAAGAACTTCGCCGCCGACGTTCTTCTCCCGCGCGGAGACGTCGGTCATCACGCCTTGGGGAGTCGATACGATCGAAAGGCCGAGGCCCTGACGATGCGGCTTCAAGTCCTTGACGCCGGCGTAGACGCGGCGCCCCGGAGTGGAGACGCGCTTCAGTTCGCGAATGACCGGACGGCCCTCGTGATATTTGAGCTCGATCTCGATCTCCTTGTGACCGCTCTTGAATTCCACCTCCGCGTAACCGCGAATGAAGCCTTCGGCCTGCAGCACATCCAGCACACGGACCCGGAGCTTCGAGTTCGGGCTCTTGATTTTCGCCAGGCCGCGAAGCTGGCCATTGCGGATGCGCGCCAGAAGATCGCCGATGGGATCTGTGATCGCCATATCCTGTTCCTTTCCTACCAGCTCGCCTTGGTCATGCCGGGGATCTGGCCCCAGTTGCCAAGGGCGCGCAGCGCGATACGCGAGAGCTTCGTCTTGCGGTAATAGCCCTTCGCGCGGCCGGACATTTCGCAGCGGTGATGAATGCGCGTCTTGGAGGAATTGCGCGGAAGCTTCGCAAGCTTCAGATGCGCCGCAAAGCGCTCCTCCGGCGGAAGCGACATGTTCTCCGTAATCTTCTTCAGCGCGGTCCGCTTGGACGCATATTGCGCCACCATTCTCTCGCGCTTCGCATTCCGGTTGATCTGACTTTTCTTCGCCATTCGCTTTCGCTCTTCAGTTCATGAACGGAAATTGGAAGCCCTGAAGCAGCGCTTTCGCTTCTGCGTCGGTCTTCGCCGAGGTGTTAATGATGATATCCATGCCCCACACGGTTTCGGTCTTGTCGTAGTCGATCTCCACGAAAACGATGTGCTCCTTGAGTCCCATGGCGAAATTCCCCCGCCCGTCGAAACTCTTGCCGTTCAGGCCGCGAAAGTCGCGGATACGCGGCATCGCCGTGGTGACGAGGCGGTCAAGGAATTCGTACATCCTGTCCTTGCGCAGCGTGACCTTCACGCCGATCGGCAGACCGTGGCGGATTTTGAACGTCGCGATGGCCTTCTTCGCGCGGGTCACGACCGCCTTTTGGCCGGCAATCGCCGTGAGGTCATTCTGCGCCTGCTGAATTTTCTTGCCGTCGGAGGCGGCTTCGCCTGCACCGATGTTCAGAACGACCTTTTCGACCCGCGGCACCTGGAGCGGGTTCTTGTAGCCGAACTGCTTCATCATCTGGGGCCGAATCGTATCGTTATAGCGCTGTTTGAAGCGCGGCACGTAAGTGGGATCGCGCTCCGCCTCGCCGACCGCAACCTGCGTTCCAGCAGACTTGTCCTCGCGCTTCTTTGCGGCCTTCTTTTCGGCCTTCGCGGCTTCGCGCGGGTCGCCTTTCGGCGCCTTGGTCCTTTCGCTACCTGCGTCAGACATCGATAACCTCACCCGATTTCCTGGCGAAGCGCACCTTGCGGCCGTCCGCCAGCACCTTGAAGCCGATGCGTGTCGGTTCACCGCTTTTCGGATCCACATGCGAGATGTTCGACAGATGGATCGGCGCTTCCTTGTTCACAATCCCGCCTTGCTGGCGCTGCGTCTGCTTCTGATGCCGTTTCACGATGTTCACGCCCGATACGAGCGCGCGCTCTTCCTTCGGCATCACGCGCAGGACTTCGCCCTTGCGGCCCTTGTCACGACCCGTGGTGACGATCACGCGATCGCCCTTCTTGATGCGGGCGCCGACGCCGCGGATTTTTCCCTCGTTCTGTGGCTCGGCCTTCGCAGATGTTTTCTTTTTTGTTTTCGCAGCCATCAGAGCACCTCCGGCGCGAGCGAAATGATTTTCATGTGGTTCTTCGAGCGCAGTTCGCGGGTGACGGGTCCAAAGATACGCGTGCCGATCGGCTCACCTTGGGGGCTAACCAGAACAGCCGCATTGGAATCGAACCGAATGAGGCTGCCGTCGGGACGGCGCACGCCATGCGCCGTGCGCACCACCACCGCCTTCAGAACCTCGCCTTTTTTCACGCGACCGCGCGGGATCGCCTCCTTTACGCTCACCACGATCGTGTCACCCACATCGGCATATCGGCGCCGCGAACCGCCGATCACCTTGATGCACATCACACGCCGGGCACCGGAGTTGTCGGCGACGTCTAATTCCGTCGTCATTTGAATCATGATCTATCTCCCGATGCCTCGCCGCCTTCATTTGCCCACGCGCTCGACCACTTCCCAAGTCTTCAGCTTGGAAATCGGCCGGCACTCACGAATGCGCACGACATCGCCTGTCTTCGCTTCGCTTTTTTCGTCATGGGCGTGGTATTTCTTCGAACGCCGCACGGTCTTGCCCAGAACGGGATGAATGAAGCGGCGCTCCACATTCACCACCACCGTCTTGGCATTCTTGTCGCTGACCACGACGCCTTGCAGCACGCGCTTGGGCATATCTTGTCTCGTCCTTCTCAGCCGGCCTTGCGGCGTTGTTCGCTCAGCACCGTCATGATGCGCGCCACATCCTTGCGCACCTCGCGGATGCGAGTTGTCTTCTCGAGCTGACCATTGGCGCGCTGAAAACGCAGGTTGAACTGCTCCTTCTTCAGCTTCGAAAGCTGGTCGCCCAGTTCATCCGCCGACTTCGCACGGAAATCCTGAATGTCGGCCTTCTTCTTCGCCATGACCTGTCTCCAATCAGCCGTGTGCGCGCGCGACGAATCTCGTCGCGACCGACAGCTTCGCCGCGCCCAGCCGCATGGCCTCTTTCGCGGTTTCCACATCCACGCCATCGACTTCGAAAAGAATGCGGCCCGGCTTCACCTTCGCCACCCAGAACTCCGGCGCGCCCTTACCGGAGCCCATGCGCACTTCCGCGGGCTTCTTCGACACCGGCACATCCGGAAACACGCGAATCCAGACGCGGCCAGCGCGCTTCATGTGACGCGTGATGGCGCGGCGGGCCGCCTCGATCTCGCGCGCGGTAATCCGTTCCGGCTCGGTGGTCTTCAGGCCATACTCACCGAAATTGAGCATGGTGCCGCCTTTGGCCGCGCCATGAATGCGACCCTTATGCTGCTTTCGGAATTTCGTGCGTGACGGTTGAAGCATGGTCCTGCTCTTTATTCTGCCGCTGCTGCCGGTTGCTGACGTTGCGGCGCTTGCCCGCCGCGCTGCTGTTCGGCTTCGGCCTGGCGCCTTTCGACCGCAAACGGATCGTGCTCCATGATCTCGCCCTTGAAGATCCAGACCTTTACGCCGCACGTGCCGTACGTCGTCTTGGCTGTCGCCGTGCCATAGTCGATGTCCGCGCGCAGCGTGTGCAGCGGCACGCGGCCTTCGCGGTACCATTCCATGCGCGCGATTTCCGCGCCGCCCAACCGGCCGCCACAGTTGATGCGGATGCCCTGCGCGCCGAGCCGCATGGCGGATTGTACGGCGCGCTTCATCACCCGGCGGAACGCGACCCGGCGCTCGAGCTGCTGCGCGATATTCTCGGCCACGAGCTTCGCGTCGATTTCGGGCTTGCGGATTTCGACGATGTTCAGATGGACTTCGTCCTTCGTGAATCTTTGGACTTCGTTCTTCAGCTTCTCAATGTCCGCGCCCTTCTTGCCGATCACCACGCCGGGCCGGGCGGAGTGAATGGTAATGCGGCACTTTTTATGCGGACGCTCGATCACGATCCGGCTCACGCCGGCCTGCTTCAGCCGCTCCGCCAGATGCGCGCGGATCTTGATATCCTCCTGCAGTAACCGGCCGTACTCCTTCTTCCCGGCATACCAGCGGGAATCCCAGGTGCGGTTGATGCCGAGGCGCAGGCCGTTTGGATTGACCTTCTGACCCATTAGGCTTTCTCCTTCGCGCCTTTTTTCGGCGTGGATTTTCTGGCCGGTGCTTTTTTCGCGGCGGACTTCTTTGCTGCGGTTTTTTTGCCGGACGTGTGCTTCTTCGGTGCCGAGCCCTCGCCGTCCGTTTTGGATTCCGCAGCAGCCTTGCCCTTCGGCGCTATTTTCTTCTCCGGTGCGGGCTCGCGCTTCTCTTCGACGACGATTGTCACTTGTGCAAACGGCTTCTCAATCCGGGCGCCACGGCCGCGCGCGCGGGCGTGGAAACGCTTCAGCACCATGTTCTTGCCGACGCTCGCTTCCTTGATGAACAGGTCATCCACGTCGAGGTCATGATTGTTCTCGGCATTGGCAATCGCCGACTGCAGCACTTTCTTCACTGCACCGGCGATGCGCTTGGGCGAAAAGGTGAGTTCGTTCAGCGCGACCTCGGCGCTCTTGCCGCGGATGGATTGCGCCACGAGATTGAGCTTGCGTGGGCTCACGCGGATCAGCGCGCCAATCGCTTTGGCCTGATTGTCCGCAAGCGTGCGTTCGTGTGCCTGCTTGCCCATTATTCCGCTCTCTTCGCTTTCTTGTCGCCCGAGTGGCCGTAAAACGTGCGCGTCGGCGAGAACTCGCCAAGCTTGTGGCCAACCATGTCCTCCGTGACGAGCACGGGAATGTGCTTCTTGCCGTTATAGACGCCGAAGGTGAGGCCCACGAACTGAGGCAGGATCGTCGACCGCCGCGACCAGGTCCTGATCACTTCCTTGCGGCCGCTTCCACGCGTGGCTTCTGCCTTCTTGAGCAGATAGCCATCGACAAACGGACCTTTCCAAACCGAACGAGCCATGTCTTACCCTTGCGTCAATTTCCCGTGCCGCGAGCGCACGATGTATTTCGTCGTCTGCTTGTTCTTGCGCGTCTTGGCGCCTTTGGTCGGCTTGCCCCACGGCGTGACCGGATGACGCCCGCCTTTCGTACGACCTTCACCGCCACCGTGCGGATGGTCGATCGGATTCATCGCCGTGCCGCGGACATGCGGACGCTTGCCTTTCCACACATTGCGGCCCGCCTTGCCGATCACTTCGTTCATGTGATCTGGATTGGAGACCGCACCAACAGTCGCCATGCAGGTGAGCGGGACGCGCCGCACTTCCGATGAGTTCAGGCGCAGCGTGGCATAGCCCTGATCGCGGCCAAGGTATTGGGCATAAGTTCCGGCCGAGCGCGCAATCTGGCCACCCTTACCCGGCTTCATTTCGATGTTGTGGACGATTGTGCCAACCGGCATCGCGCTCAGCGGCATTGCATTGCCTGGCTTCACGTCCACCCGATCGCCGGAGATGACGGTATCGCCCGCCGCAAGTCTTTGCGGCGCGAGGATGTAGGCCAACTCGCCGTCCTTATACTTCAGAAGAGCGATGAAGGACGTGCGATTGGGATCATATTCCAGCCGCTCGACGGTCGCCGGGATACCCCACTTGCGCCGTTTGAAATCCACAATGCGGTAGCGCTGCTTATGGCCGCCGCCTTGCCAGCGCACAGTGACACGGCCGGTGTTGTTGCGGCCACCGTTGCGCGTTTGACCTTCCGTGAGCGACTTCACCGGTCCGCCCTTGTGCAAGCCGGTGCGATCGATCAGCACGAGACCGCGCTGCGCGTTTGTTATCGGGCGATATTGCTTGAGCGCCATGACCTAGAGTCCCGTGGTGATATCGATCTGCTGGCCCTCCTGGAGGGTCACGATCGCTTTCTTGTAGTCGCTGCGCTTGAACGGCTTGCCGCGGAACGCCTTATGCTTGCCTTTTACGCGCACCGTGTTGACCGCTGTCACCTTCACTCTGAACAAGTCTTCTACAGCCTTTGCGATGGCAGGCTTCGTCGCATCGAGCGCCACGCGGAACACGACCTGGTTCGTCTCCGTGAGCTTGGTGGACTTTTCCGTGATGACCGGCGCGAGAATGACGTCGTAACTGCTCATACGGCTCTCCCGGATTCACGGCGCTCCGCGCCCAGGCGGTCCTCGATCGCCTTCACCGCGCTCCTGGTCAGCACCAGCTTCGCGCGGCGCATAATGTCATAGACATTGAGACCGGCGGCCGGGAGCAGCGAAACGCTCGAGAGATTGCGCGCGCTGAGCGCGAAATTGTTGTCGAATTCCCCATCCACCACCAGCGCATTTCCAACGCCGAGCTTGTCGAAGCGCTTCGCCAGATCGTTGGTCTTGATCGCTTTTACCGTAGCTTCGTCAATTACAACGATGCCGCCATCCCTCGCCTTGGCGGAAAGCGCGTGCTTGAGGCCGAGCGTACGAACTTTCTTCGGCAAATCGAATTCGTGGCTGTGGCTCACGGGGCCCATCGCTTTGGCGCCGCCGACGAACAACGGCGCGGATCGCGCGCCGTGCCGCGCCTGGCCGGTGCCCTTCTGCTTGTAGACCTTGTGCTTCGTGCGGTTGATCTCCCCGCGCGTCAGCACCTTGTGCGTGCCGGCGCGGCGCTTGGCGCGCTGCCATTCGACCACGCGCTGAATGAGATCGACGCGAGGCTCGAGACCGAAGATCTCGTCCCTGAGCTCGATCTCTCCCGCCGATTTGTTGTCGAGATTGAGGACTTTCGTCTTCACTTCAGCCCTCCGCCTTTTCTTCAGCAGCCGGAGCGGCCGCGCCATTCGCCTTTTCGGCCTTCTGCACCGAACCCGGAGACTTCGCCTCCTTTGGGAGCGGGCGCTTGACGGCATCGCGCACCATCACCCAGCCGCCTTTGCTGCCGGGCACCGCGCCGCGAACCATGATCAGCCCACGTTCGATATCAACCTTCGCCACTTCCAGATTCTGCGTGGTCACGCGATCGGTGCCGTAGTGGCCATGCATCTTCTTGTTCTTGAAGGTCTTGCCCGGATCCTGACGTCCACCGGTACCGCCGAGGCTTCGGTGCGAGATCGATACACCGTGCGAGGCTTCGAGGCCGCGGAAATTCCAGCGCTTCATCGCGCCGGTGAAGCCTCGGCCGATCGTAATGCCGGTGACATCCACCCGCTGGCCTGGCACGAAGTGATCCGCCTGCATCACGTCGCCAACATCCAGCATCGCATCCGCAGGCACGCGGAATTCCGCGAGCTTGCGTTTCGGCTCGACCTCGGCTTTCGCGAAACGTCCGCGATCGGCTTTGGTAAGCCGCTTGGCTTTGATAGTGCCGGAACCGAGCTGAACAGCGGTGTAGCCGTCCTTCTCCTGGGTGCGTGTCGCGGTGACCTGACAGCCGTCAAGCTTCAGGACTGTGACGGGCACATGCCGGCCGTCCTCCAGAAAGAGGCGTGTCATGCCGACTTTCTGCGTGATGACGCCTGTGCGCATCGCGCTGCTACTCCTTAAAGCTTGATCTCGACGTCGACGCCCGCCGCAAGGTCGAGCTTCATCAAAGCGTCGACCGTTTGCGGAGTGGGATCGATGATGTCGAGCAGACGCTTGTGCGTCCTGATTTCGAATTGCTCGCGGCTTTTTTTATCGACGTGCGGAGACCGGTTCACGGTGAAGCGCTCAATGCCGGTCGGGAGCGGAATTGGCCCCCGTACCTGTGCGCCCGTGCGCTTCGCCGTGTTTACGATCTCCCGCGTCGAATTGTCGAGAATGCGGTGATCGAAGGCTTTCAGCCTGATCCGGATATTCTGACCTTGCATCTTCTTATTCCTTCAGCACCGCTTCTTCGACGTTCCGCTTGCGCGGTTCCTATTTTATGATCTTCGCAACGACGCCCGAACCAACCGTGCGGCCGCCTTCGCGAATGGCGAAGCGCAGCTTCTCTTCCATCGCGATCGGCACGATCAGCTGGACTTCGATGGACACGTTGTCGCCAGGCATGACCATTTCCGTGCCTTCCGGCAGCTTGACGATACCGGTCACGTCCGTGGTGCGGAAATAGAACTGCGGACGATAATTGGTGAAGAACGGCGTGTGACGGCCGCCTTCTTCCTTCGTCAGCACGTAAACTTCGGCCTTGAAGTCGGTGTGCGGCGTAATCGATCCCGGCTTTGCCAGCACCTGACCGCGTTCCACGCCTTCGCGCTCGACGCCACGCAGGAGACAGCCGACGTTGTCGCCGGCCTGACCTTGATCGAGCAGCTTGCGGAACATCTCGACGCCTGTAACGGTCGTGGTGACCGTTGGGCGAATGCCGACGATTTCGACCGTCTCGCCAACCTTGACGACGCCGCGATCGATACGGCCCGTTACCACGGTGCCGCGCCCCGAGATTGAGAACACGTCTTCGATCGCCATCATGAACGGCTGATCGACCGGGCGATCGGGCTGCGGAATGAATTCATCGACCGCCTTCATCAGTTCGAAGATGGAGTCGCGGCCGATCTTCTCTTCCTTATCGTCGAGAGCCATCAGCGCGGAGCCGCGGATGATCGGAATCTTGTCCCCGGGGAATTCGTAAGATGAGAGCAGTTCGCGAACTTCGAGCTCCACCAGATCGAGAAGCTCCGGATCGTCCACCATGTCGACCTTATTCATGTAGACCACGAGCGCCGGCACGCCGACCTGACGGGCAAGCAGAATATGCTCACGGGTCTGCGGCATCGGGCCGTCAGCGGCAGACACAACGAGAATGGCGCCATCCATCTGGGCCGCGCCGGTGATCATGTTCTTCACGTAGTCGGCATGACCCGGACAGTCGACATGGGCATAGTGGCGCTTGTCGGTTTCGTATTCGACGTGAGCCGTGGAGATCGTGATGCCGCGCGCTTTCTCTTCCGGCGCCTTGTCGATCTGGTCATAGGCCGTGAACTGCGCTTTGCCACTCTCGGCCAGGACTTTTGTGATAGCCGCTGTCAGCGTCGTTTTGCCGTGATCGACGTGACCGATCGTTCCAATGTTGCAGTGCGGCTTCGTCCGCTCGAATTTTGCCTTGGCCATTTCGATATCTCCGTAGGCTTCGTTAGGTGTACTTCTTCACGATCTCTTCCGCGATCGCTTGCGGGACCTGCTCATAATGGTCGAACTGCATAGTGTATTGCGCGCGGCCCTGGGACATGGACCGAAGCGTATTGATGTACCCGAACATGTTCGCGAGCGGCACCATCGCGGTGACGATCTGCGCGTTGCCGCGGGTATCGGTTCCCTGCACCTGCCCGCGCCGGGAATTCAGGTCGCCGATGACGCTGCCGAAATAATCCTCCGGCGTGACAACTTCGACCTTCATGATCGGCTCGAGCAACTTTGCGGCACGCTTTTCCGCCAGCTCCCGGAATGCCGCGCGGCCGGCGATCTCGAAAGTAAGCGCGTTCGAGTCGACTTCGTGATACTGCCCATCGACGAGCCGCGCCTGGAAATCGATCACCGGGAACCCGGCGATGAGTCCGCTTTCCTTCTGCGCCTTGATGCCTTTATCGACGGACGGGATGAATTCCTTCGGAATGGACCCGCCGACGACATCGTTTTCGAACACATAGCCGGAACCTGGCGGCAGCGGTTCGAACTCTATTTTCACCCGCGCGAACTGACCAGCGCCGCCGGTTTGCTTCTTGTGCGTGTAGTCGACCGTAACGGGCTTCGACAGCGTCTCGCGGTAGGCTACCTGCGGCGCGCCGACATTCGCATCCACCTTGTAGGTTCGCTTCAGAATATCGACCTTGATCTCCAGATGCAGCTCACCCATGCCCTTGAGCCGCGTCTGGCCGGATTCGGGATCCGAGGAGACGCGGAAGGACGGATCTTCCTGGGCCAGACGGTTGAGCGCGACGCCCATCTTCTCCTGATCGGCCTTGGTTTTCGGCTCGATAGCGATCTCGATCACCGGATCAGGAAATTCCATCCGCTCAAGCACCACAGGGTTGTTCGGGTCGCAGAGCGTCTCGCCCGTGGTCGTGAACTTGAGGCCCGCAAAGGCAACGATATCACCCGCATAGGCTTCCTTGATGTCCTCGCGGGAATTCGCATGCATCAGCAACATGCGGCCGACGCGTTCGGTTTTGTCCTTGACGGAGTTCAGTGCGCCGGAGCCGCTCGTCACCGTGCCAGAATAAATGCGCACGAACGTGATGGAGCCGACGAACGGATCGTCCATGATCTTGAAGGCAAGCCCCGCGAAAGGCGCCTTGTCATCGGCAGGCCGAACGATCTTCTCGTCGGAATGTGGCTTTGTGCCCTCGACTGGCGGAATATCCAGCGGTGATGGCAAATAATCGACCACTGCATCGAGCAGAGGCTGCACGCCCTTGTTCTTGAACGCTGAACCGCAGAGCACCGGCACGAAGCTGAAACTCGTCGTGCCCTTCCGGATGCAGCGGATCAGCTCGTCAGGGCTCGGCTGCTTGCCATCGAGATAGGCCTCAAGCAGCGCCTCATCTTGCTCCACCGCCATTTCGACGAGCTTGGTGTGATATTCGCCCGCCTGGTCGCGCAACTCCGACGGAATTTCCACCGTATCGAATTTTGCGCCGAGTTGCTCTTCGCGCCAAACGAGGGCCTTCATGGTGACGAGATCGACGACCCCTTTGAAATCGGACTCGTTGCCGATCGGCAACTGGAGCACGAGGGGCTTTGTCCCAAGCCGATCCACCATCATCTCGACGCAGCGCATGAAGTTTGCGCCCATCCGGTCCATCTTGTTGACGAAGCAGATGCGCGGCACGCGATATTTGTCGGCCTGACGCCACACCGTCTCGGACTGCGGCTCGACACCGGCAACGGCATCGAACACGGCGACCGCGCCGTCGAGCACACGCATTGAGCGCTCGACCTCGATCGTGAAGTCCACATGGCCCGGCGTGTCGATGATATTGACGCGGTGATCGCGCCAGAAGCAGGTGGTGGCCGCGGAGGTGATGGTGATGCCGCGCTCCTGCTCCTGCTCCATGAAATCCATGGTGGCGGCGCCGTGGTGGACTTCGCCGATCTTATGACTCTTGCCGGTGTAATAGAGGATACGCTCGGTCGTCGTCGTCTTGCCGGCATCGATATGCGCGGCAATGCCGATATTTCTGTAACGATCAAGCGGTGTGGTGCGGGGCATCTCTCAAAACTCGAATACGCTGATCACCAGCGATAATGGGAGAAGGCGCGGTTCGCCTCCGCCATCTTGTGCGTGTCTTCACGCTTCTTGACCGCAGTCCCCCGGTTGTTTGCGGCATCCATCAGTTCGCCCGACAAGCGGCCCGTCATTGTCGGCTCATTGCGATTGCGCGACGCATTGATGATCCAGCGGATCGCCAGCGCACGGGCGCGATCGAGGCGGACTTCGACTGGTACCTGATAGGTCGCACCGCCCACGCGGCGGGACTTCACTTCGATGGCCGGCGACACGTTGCGCAGAGCTTCATGAAAGACCTGAAGCGGCTCCTGCTTGGTCTTCGATTGAATCGTGTCGAAGGCGCCGTAGACGATGTTCTCGGCGACGGATTTTTTGCCCTCATACATCAGGCAATTCATGAATTTCGCAAGGACAAGATCGCCGAACTTGGCGTCGGGGTTGATCTCGCGTCTTTCTGCGCGGCGGCGGCGGGCCATGACTACGTCTTTCCTCTGGTTCCCGGCTCGGTCGCTCGCCGGCCGGGATGATTTTCGCTTCGCGAAATCACTTCGGTCTCTTTGCTCCATAAAGTGAGCGGCGTTGCTTGCGATCCTTCACGCCCTGGGTGTCGAGCACGCCGCGGATAATGTGGTAGCGCACGCCCGGCAAATCCTTCACGCGGCCGCCGCGAAGCAGCACGACGGAGTGCTCCTGCAGGTTGTGGCCCTCGCCAGGGATGTAGCTCACGACCTCATACCCGTTGGTCAGCCGCACTTTCGCAACCTTGCGCAGGGCGGAGTTCGGCTTTTTCGGCGTCGTCGTATAAACGCGCGTGCACACGCCCCGCTTCTGCGGCGAGCCGGTGAGCGCCGGCACCTTGTTGCGCTTCGGCTTCTCGCCGCGCGGCTTGCGAATCAGCTGGTTGATCGTCGGCATTCGTTCTTTCCGTTCACTCCCGCCGCGACAATCGCGGCGAACAACAATTCGGGGCGCGGCTCTTTCGAGACTGCCCCGTGTATGCGGAGGACCGAGAGCACTGCCCCAGGTCGCGCACGCCTACTCGTTCAAACTGGCTTCCCGACAGCGTTTCCAGCCAAAAAGGCGCGGACTGCCTGCCTGCGGAGGTGCGGCTATATAGAAGTGCGATTCCGACGGGTCAAGGCCGCGAAAGGAAATTTCGGACGGAAATCACCTCTTGCACCTCTGGCGTAGGCCGACCTATCCGTTCTTATTTGCGCCTGGAATTCAGCGTGCGATCAGGCTTCGGCCGTCCATCCGCTTTGCCGGGAATTGATGACGCCATTCGTTTTCAGTTCGGCGGATTTCCCGGATCTTTCGACGCTTTATCTCCCATATTTTAACTACTTAGCACATAAGCAGCCTGTGCGACACTCCTGCCCCCGCGCTGTCAATTGACGTGCGCGCAGGCTTCCGTCAGTACTAGTTGCGAGTGATTATCATTGTTGATTGCGAGCGGGGCATGCGGATTGCCGGAATCTGGGGAGCGGCGCTCGGGCTGTTGGCCGTGTACACGGCTGCGGCGCAGGCAGACGACCAACCCTTCCTAACCGTCTACACGACCGACATCGATACCCAGTACGAGAAGGAGATCGAGCAGACCTTCGCCTGGGCCACGCAGAAGCCGCACCGGGCTTTCAACGGCTATCTTTCCCGGACGGAGTTCGAATACGGGGTCACGGACGATTTCCAGCTCTCCGGCTACCTCAGTTACGAATGGGAGCGAAGCCATCCCCACCCCCCAATTGGGTCTGATGAGACCTGGCACGCCACGAGCGTTTCCGGAGAAGCCATCTACCGATTCCTGAACCCATACTTCGATCCCATTGGCCTTGCGGTCTATTTCGAGCCGACCTTCGGCGACAATCTCCGCGAACTCGAGGCCAAGCTTCTTCTGCAGAAGAACTTCTTCAACGACCGGTTGAGGCTCGCCGGCAATATCAATGTGGAAGGTGTCTGGGAACGGGAAAGCGGCGTCTGGAGCAAAGGTAGCGCCGTCGAGTTTTTCGGCGGGGCCGCCTACAACATCACGCCCGAATTTTCGATCGGCGTGGAGTTGAACAACGAGAACGATTTCGAAGGCCTGTTCGGCGCCGCGCACCCGGCAACTACCGCCTATTACTTCGGCCCGACGATTTCCTACGTTGGCCTGCCCTTCACCGTGCTGCTCGGCGCCCAATTCCAGATGCCGTGGTCCAGTGACCGCACACACACCCCGGGCGCGGTTCAGAACGGATTTCTCGCTGACGCCGAACGCACACGCCTCGGCTTCAGGATCAAGATGGATTTGCCGTAACCCCGCCTTCCGTCGACCAGCTCGTGGGCCGAATACGTATAATCCCATGCAACTCCACAGGATTTCTTCATTGCCGGGTAACCCGTCCTGATTTAGAACACCTGCGCTGGGCGCAGGGGCAGGACCTCTCGCTTCACGACAACAAGTTGCGGAGGTCCCATCCATGGTCTCGGGACAAGCTCGCGCGGTGGTGCGCGCAACCTTGATCCTTCTGGCAGGCGGGTTTCTGCTTGCTGCCTGCTCCGGTCCGACAACCCAGGTCACGGTTGCGGCACCGCCTCCAGCCCCGCCCCCGATCCTTTGGCCCACCCACGGATGGCAAACCTCGACTCCCGAGTCACAGGGCATCGACTCCGCCGTTCTTGCCGACGCGATGGACACGATCCGAGCAAGGCACATTCCCGTGCACAGCCTACTGATCGAACGCCATGGGACGATCGTGCTCGATGCGTATTTCTATCCCTTCGCGGACAACCAGCTGCACGACGTTTATTCCATCACAAAGAGCGTGGTTTCGAGCCTCGTGGGCGTTGCGGTCAGCAAACAGGAGCTTCGCGATCTAAACACGCCCGTCCTTGCATTGCTTCCCAAGCCCGCGACAACCGAAACGATCGATGAGCGCAAGGCACACCTCACGCTTGCCCATCTCCTGAGCATGACGTCCGGGCTCGATTGCCGCTCGGAAGGCGGCGAGAACTTCCTTCAACAGATGGAGCACAGCGCGCACTGGACCGCATTTGCGCTTGACCGGCGCGAAGTCGCCGATCCCGGAAGCGCGTTCGAATACTGCGCCGGCAATATGCATCTGGTTTCGGCCGTCCTGTCGCGAACGACGGGCACAAGCGCCGCGGCGTTTGCCCAATCCGAATTGTTTTCCCCACTGGGCATTCAGAGCGCCGTTTGGCCCTCGGATGGCGACGGCATCAGCCAGGGTTTTGCCGGCCTGAAACTCCAGCCGCGCGACATGGCAAAACTGGGGTATCTGTGGCTTCATCATGGTGTGTGGGAAGGGCGGCAGATCCTGCCGGATTCCTATTTGCAGGCGGCGCTCACCGCGCATGCGAACGTAGAACCGAACGTGCAATACGGGTACGGCATGTGGCTTTACCCGAGCCGCGGCCATGCCGGCGGCCCCGCTGATTTTGAGGCGAATGGTTACGGCGGGCAGCGCATCGCCGTCGTCCCAAGCCAGGATATGGTCGTTGTCATTACGGGTGCGGGCCTTGACGCAAACGATGTCGCCGCGCTGATTTCAGGGGCGGTCAGATCGAACACACCGCTTCCCCCCAATCCGGTTGCCAGTGCGCGGCTTGGCGGGCTGGTGCTCGCGGCCGCCAATCCCGCATCCGGCACCCGCCTGGCCGATACGCTGACCAAAACGCCGCCCGCCCCGCAGCCAAGGCCGGCCGCGCCCGACACGAGATCATAGCGCCGAATCCCCGGTCCGGCTGAAGGACCCGCAATTCCGATCAAGCGCGCGGATCAGGACGCGGTACTGTTTCCATACATCCTGGAGGTAGAGCGGTGTCGCTAACGAATCGGGCGCTGTTTGTGATCGAGCGGAATCTGAACCGAGATTTGTCTCTTGGCGAGATTGCGAAATCTTGTGACGTCTCGCGGTTTCATCTGGCGCATGCTTTCGGCGAGGCAACCGGCCTTGCGGTTATGCAGTATGTGCGCGGGCGCCGGCTGACCGAGGCAGCGTATGCGCTGGCGTCGGGTGCGGACGATATTCTTAGCGTGGCGCTCGAGTACGGCTATGCCTCCCACGAGGCCTTTACGCGCGCTTTCAAATCTCACTTCGGCAGGACACCGGAAGAGGTGCGCAAAGCCGAATCGGTAAAAGATTTGACGCTGGTCAATGCCATTCGCTTCGTCGAGTGCGGTGGAACACATCTTGAGCCGCCCCGCATCGAGCGCCTCGGCGAAATGAAATTCGTCGGCTTGGGTGAACGTCACGTTTACGGAGAAACGGAACAGATTCCCGGTCAATGGCGGAGATTTATGGCAGAGTACTATCCTTTGATCGAAAACAAGACAGAGCCAATTCCGGCCGGAATCACAACCAGAAGCGAGATCGAAGGAGAGTTGAATTACATCTGCGCGGCCGAGGTCTCGTGTACAGACGCTGTACCCAAAGGGCTGGTGAAGCTGACGATGGCGCCCGCCACCTACGCCGTCTTCGCGCATAACGAGCACATCACAAGGCTGCACCATACTTTCGTTTCGATCTGGAACGAGTGGCTTCCGGCAAGCGGAAAGCAACCAGCAGATGCGCCGAGCTTCGAACGCCACAACCCGAGCTTTGATCCCCGGACCGGTGAAGGAGGCGTGACGATTTGGATTCCAATTGTGGGTTGCGGCGACCGCTAAGCAAACAGATCGAACGGACGGCCGACCACATGAGCTTCGTGTTCGAGCAAGGCGCGCTTGAGCGGAAGCCCGCCGCCATAACCGGTGAGCGTCCCGTCGCTGCCGATCACGCGATGACACGGCACAATCAGCGCAATTGGATTCTGCGCATTGGCAACCCCAACCGCGCGCGCCGCGCCCGGTTGCCCCAATTTCTTGGCGATGGCGCCGTAGCTCGTGGTTTCGCCGAATGGAATTTCCATGAGCGCGTCCCATACCTGCTTGTGAAAATCCGGCCCTTCAGCATTCCGCTCGAGATCGAAGTCGCGCCGCTTGCCGCCGTCGTATTCCGTGACCTGACGCTGCACGTGCGCGAGCTTCTTCTCGTTGCGCTCGGCCTTCGGATCGATGCGTTCCGCCCCTTTCAAGCGCAGCGAGAACCGCACCAGCGCGCCATTGTCATCTACCCAGGCCGCAAAATTTCCGAATCTGGACTTGATCGGCGCCCAGTACCGCTTTCCATTTTTCATGCTGCATCCTTCAGGCTCGCCCACAAATGACACGTCGCAAGGCTGCGATGCGGGGCGAAGTCCTTCATCAGTTTGTTCACCTCTTCATGCGCGGGCCGCTCATCGAAATTGTGCATGCGCTGTAACGCAGTCGCGAGGGCGCTATCGCCGACGGGTGCTGCGTCCGCGAATCCGCCGCGCAGCATGGCGTAACGCGCGGTCCATGTGCCGATGCCGCGAATCCTCGTGAGCTTCCTTTCGGCAGCAACAGCCGAGGTTTCCGGCAGACCTTCGATGTCTAGCCGGCCTTCCGCCACTTCCCGCGCTGCGCCAACGAGATATTCCGCTTTCGATCGCGAGTAGCGCAGTTTCGCGAGCCGGGTGGCGCCGAGATCAACGACCTTTTCTGGCGTGGGATGTGCCCGCATATCGCCGATCTTTACGCCGGCGAGATTCAGAATTTCGCGCCGGAGCGAAGCCGCGAACCTTACATTGATCTGCTGGCCGATAATCGCCCAGCAGAGTCCGTCGAAGCCCGTTGGAATCGTCGGCACGCGCAAGCCCCGGCGCCGCGCAAACAGGGGTGCGAATTTTGCATCCTTCGCCATGCGCGTTTCGAACGTCGTCACCTCATTGTTGAGGCCAAGCATGCGCAAGGCGGCAGCGTGCAACAGCGCCGCGGTCTCGCGGTTCATGCGCTCCACACCGTGCACGCGGCACCAGGCGCCTTCGCTTTCGAGCGATACTTCCAGCGCGACCGCGCCTTGTGGCGTGATCAGCGCCTTGACGATTTTGCCGCCGTTCACGCGCTCACACGGGCTTTCCGGATCGCGGGCGTGATAGGCGAGGATTTCCTGCGCGCGATAGCCGCCCGGCAGCTGCAGCAGGAACACCGACGCGCCATTCATCGCGCGATAGGCGCCAGGCGTCATCCGCGTCAGCGCGAGGAACTGGCGATGAAAGACCGACTCGCTTTCGAACCCAGAACCGTAGCCGACCTCCACGACGCGGTCATCCCCATTCAACAACTGGCGGGACGCTGCGCGAACTCGCTCACGCCTGAGCCATGCCGCGGGCGCCAAATGCGTGTGCTCGCGAAAGAGATCGCCGAGCTTCGTCAGACTAACGCCGCACGCTTTTGCGAGCCCCGACGCGTCGGTGAATTGGTGTGGCGCGGCGCGGACGCGCGCAGCCAGTCCCTCGAACAGCGAAATGTCCTCGTCCTCACCGCGGTAATAGAGGTCCGGGCGGCAGCGCTTGCACGCGCGCAGGCCCGCGGCTTTCGCCTCGTCCTCCGTTCGATAGATGCTGACGTTTTCGGCCCTTGGCTGGCGTGCGGTGCAACTGGGCAGACAATAGATGCCTGTCGTGTGAACCCCGATAAGGAATTTGCCGTTGAACTTGCCCGAGCGAGCTTCGGCCCGATCCCAGGAGAATGGTTTTGGTAGCGTCATGAGCCGAATATAGGATGCCTCCCGCCTCCCCGCCTCCTGTTTCTGCCGTTGGATATTTGCGTCGGTAATATAGTTCCTTCACAGATAAAAAAGGGGCCGCCAGATGGCGGCCCTTTTCTGTCTTGCCAAAAGCAGAGGCGAAAGCGGACTATTCCGCCGCCACCTGCGGGGCTTCGAGCTGCGGCGGCTGCGCCTTCGCAAGCTCCTCCTGGATTGCCCTGTCGCGTTCCGCCGCCACATGACGCAGCCGAGCGATGGCGCCGCCTGTGCCGGCCGGAATGAGCCGTCCGACGATGACGTTCTCCTTGAGGCCCTCGAGCGTGTCCACCTTGCCCTGTACGGCGGCTTCGGTGAGCACGCGCGTGGTCTCCTGGAAGGACGCCGCGGAGAACACCGAGCGCGTTTGCAGCGAGGCCTTGGTAATGCCGAGCAGAACGGGGCGGCCTTCGGCAGGCTTCATGCCCTGATCGACCGCCTTCTTGTTCGCCTCCTGGAATTCCAGAAGATCGACCTGCTCATTGGCCAGCAGCGTGGTCTCGCCGCCATCCACGATTTCCATCTTCTGCATCATCTGGCGGACGATCACTTCAATATGCTTGTCATTGATCTTCACGCCCTGCAGACGATAGACGTCCTGGATCTCCTTCACGAGATAAACCGCCAGTTCTTCCACGCCTTTAATGCGCAGAATGTCATGCGGCGAAGGATTGCCTTCGACAATGTAGTCGCCCTTCTCCACGTAATCCCCTTCGCGCACGCTGATGTGCTTGCCCTTGGGGATCAGGAACTCGACAGGCTCGAGCTTGTCGTTCTTTGGCTTGGTGATCACGCGGCGCTTGTTCTTGTAGTCCTTGCCGAACTCAATGAAGCCATCGGTCTCCGCAAGCACCGCCGATTCCTTCGGCTTGCGCGCCTCGAACAGCTCCGCCACGCGCGGCAGGCCGCCCGTGATGTCGCGCGTCTTGGCGCCTTCCGTCGGAATACGCGCGAGAACGTCGCCCGCCTTCACCTCGGCGCCATCCTCGACCGAGAGAATGGCGTCGACGGTGAGCGGATAGCGTGCTTCACCGCCGTGGAACGTGACCGGCTTTCCTTTCTTGTCAACGATAACCATCGTGGGCCGCAGGTCCTGATTTTTGGATCCCGTGCCGCGCGTATCGATGACCACGCGATTGGTCACACCCGTTTTTTCGTCCGCCACTTCCTTGACAGAAATGCCGGAGACGAGGTCTTCATATTTCACGACTCCGTCGACGTCCGTCAGAATCGGCAGCGCGTTCGGATTCCACTCGGCCAGACGATCGCCGCGCTTCACGCTTGCGCCTTCATCCACCTTCAGCTTCGCGCCATAGGTGATGCGGTACGCGGCGCGCTCGAGACCTTTCGAGTCGACGATCACCGCCTGCATGTTTCGCCCCATGGCGATCAGCTCGCCGTCCGAGTTCTTCACGACGTTGCGGTTCACCATCTTGACCTTGCCGTCGTACGACGCCTCGATCTTGGATTGTCCCGCCACCTGCGCCGCGCCGCCGATATGGAATGTGCGCATGGTGAGCTGTGTGCCCGGCTCGCCGATGGACTGCGCCGCGATGACACCCACCGCTTCGCCGATGTTCACCGGTGTCCCGCGAGCCAGATCGCGGCCGTAACATTTGCCGCAGACCCCGTCGGAGAGTTCGCAGGCAAGCACCGAGCGCACGCGCACCTTCTGAATGTGCGAGGAGTCGATTCTTTCGGCGATATCTTCGCCGATTTCCTTACCACGCTTGATGATGATCTCGCCGGTTTCCGGATGCTTCACATCCTCTGCCGTCGTGCGGCCCAGAATACGCTCGGCGAGCGAGGAGACCACCTGACCGCCATCGATCTCCGCCTGAACGGTCACACCCCTCTTGGTACCGCAATCTTCCGACGTGATGATGCAGTCGTTGGCCACGTCCACCAGACGGCGGGTGAGATAACCCGAGTTCGCCGTCTTCAGCGCGGTGTCCGCCAGGCCCTTGCGCGCGCCGTGTGTCGAGTTGAAGTACTCAAGCACGGTCAAACCTTCCTTGAAGTTCGACAGGATCGGCGTCTCGATAATTGAGCCATCCGGACGCGCCATGAGTCCGCGCATGCCGGCAAGCTGCTTCATCTGCTGTGGCGATCCGCGGGCGCCGGAGTGGCTCATCATGTAGATCGAGTTCATCTCCTCGATCCGCTTCGACTTCGGATCGACCTTCGGCTCGGAGATTTCCTTCATCATTTCGGCCGCGACCTGGTCGGTGCACTTCGACCACGCATCGACAACGAGATTGTACTTCTCCTTGTCGGTCGTGAGGCCATCCAGGTACTGCTGTTCGTACTCGCGCACGCGATGACGCGTTTCGTCGATCAGCTTGTGCTTGGTATCCGGCACGACCATGTCGTCCTTGCCGAAGGAGATGCCTGCCTTGCAGGCCTCGCGGAAACCGAGACCCATGATCGCGTCCGCGAACAACACCGTCTCCTTCTGGCCGCAGTGCCGATAGACCTCGTCGATAATGTGGCTGATCTCCTGCTTGCGCATCAGCCGGTTCACAAGCTCGAACGGGATCTTCCGATTGCGCGGCAGATGCTCGGCAATCATCATCCGGCCCGGGGTCGTCTTCACGCGCCGTGTAATCGGATTGCCCTCGGCGTCGACTGTTTTGTAGCGCGCCTCGATCTTGGCGTGCAGCGTCACCGCACCCGAGAAGAGCGCGTGCTCGATCTCGCCGATATCGTTGAACACCATGCCTTCGCCGGGTTCCTTGTCGCGCTCCTGCGAAAGGTAATAGAGCCCGAGCACGATATCCTGCGTCGGCACGATGATCGGCTTGCCGTTCGCGGGGCTCAGGATGTTGTTCGTCGACATCATGAGCACGCGCGCTTCGAGCTGCGCTTCGAGGCTCAGCGGCACGTGGACCGCCATCTGGTCACCGTCGAAATCCGCATTGAACGCGGTGCAGACGAGCGGGTGCAGCTGGATTGCCTTGCCTTCGATCAGCACCGGCTCGAAGGCCTGGATGCCCAGGCGGTGCAAAGTGGGGGCGCGATTGAGCAGCACCGGATGCTCGCGGATCACTTCTTCGAGGATGT
>DATJGT010000041.1:0-6680 GCA_035494695.1 Rhizomicrobium sp.
CGCGGTCGCGCTCGCCACGAGTGAGGGCTTCTTCGGCCGCTACGCTGCCACAAACCACAGTATCGGCGTTGCGGTCCTCGCGGGCGAAGGCACGTCAATGGAGCGCGACTACGAGAGCGTCAGCGCGCGCCACGAGGCCGATTTGGAAGGGGCTGAACAGGTTGGCCGACGTGCCGGCGAGCGGACCGTCAAGCGGCTCAATCCGCGCAAAATAAAATCGCAATCCGTTCCGGTCATTTATGAGCCGCGCGTCGCATCCGGATTGCTGGGGCACTTCGCGGGCGCGATCTCCGGCAGTGCCATCGCGCGCGGCGTGAGTTTCCTCAAGGACCGGATGAACGATCAGGTCTTCGCGTCCGGAATCAACATCGTCGACGATCCGCACCGGTTGCGCGGCTTGCGTTCAAAGCCGTTCGATGGCGAAGGCGTGCACAACCGGCGAATGAATCTTGTCGAGAACGGCGTCTTGCGGACTTGGCTTCTCGATTGCGCGAGCGCCAAGCAGCTTGGGCTAACGACAACAGGCCATGCATCGCGCGGCACGGGCGGACCGCCCTCGCCTTCGGCCACCAATCTCTGCATGGAGCCCGGACCGAAATCGCCAGACGAGCTGATTGCCGATGTTCGCGAAGGCTTCTACGTGACTGAGCTCATCGGCATGGGCGTCAATCCCGTCACCGGCGATTACAGCCGCGGTGCCGCAGGGTTCTGGATCGAGAACGGGAAGATTGCCTATCCCGTCTCCGGCGTGACCATCGCAGGAAATCTCAAACAGATGTTTCGCAATCTTGCGCCGGCAAACGATCTCGAATTTCGCTACGGCGTGAATTCCCCGACCCTGCGCGTGGAGGGCCTGACGGTTGCCGGTGCCTAGCGCCGATCTCGCGCTGATCGAGGAAGCCGTACGGGACGCAGGGGTCATCGCGCGCAAATTCTACAAAGGCTCCTATCGCAAATGGAGCAAGGACAAAGGCCAGCCCGTCACCGAATGCGATCTCGCCGTCGATGAATTTCTCGCGCGACGACTGCGGAATGCGCGGCCCGAATATGGTTGGCTTTCGGAGGAAACAGAAGACGATCCGGAAAGCCGACGCGCGGAATTCGTGTTTGTCGTCGATCCGATTGATGGCACGGTCGCGTTCCTGAAGGGCAGGCCGTATTTCACGATTTCCGTGGCAATCGTCTCTCAGGAGCGGCCGGTCACCGGAGTGGTCTACAATCCGATCACCGGGGAGTGCTTCACGGCGCTTGCGCGGAACGGTGCCCAGCTGAACGGCAGGCCTATTCACGTGACATCGCGGGAGGACATCGAGGGCAGCCGGATGCTCGGACCAAAGGCGACATTCGAACATCCGGGTTGGACATCGGCGCCAAATATTCCCTGGCCGCCGATGCACATCGAAACTCGCAACTCGATCGCCTACCGCCTCGCGCTCGTGGCCTGCGGCGCGTTCGATGCGACGATGGCACTTTCGGCCAAGCACGATTGGGACCTTGCCGCGGGCGACCTCATCGTGCAGGAAGCCGGCGGCCGCGTCACAGCGCACACGGGCGCGGCGCTGCGGTACAACGGACCGGATCCTGTCCAGCTTTCGCTCGTGGCAGCCGGGCCGGCGCTACACGGAAAACTGCTGGAACGCGTGAGATATCTGAAGCTCGCAGCACGATAGGATGATGGCGGACAAAGGACCAAAGCAACTTCTGCACCTGGTATTCGGCGGCGAGGTCACGTCGCCGAATCGGGTCGAATTCAAAGATCTTTCAAATCTGGACATTGTGGGGATCTATCCCAATTACAAATCGGCGCTCGCGGCCTGGAGGAAAGCCGCACAGGCAACCGTGGACAACGCCCACATGCGTTATTTTGTCGTTCACCTGCACCGCCTGCTCGACCCGGACGAGGGCCGCAAATCCTGAGCGTATCCATTCCATCGAGGTCTCGCCTCTGGCCTTGCGCCCATGCTAGGACCTTGTAACGCAATGACCATTCAGCAGCAGGACCTGGCCGTCTCACGAGTCCCGGCACGTGCCGCCGCACCGGTGGCCCAGCCGCACATGGGCGATTTCCGAATCATTCACCGGCTGGTGCGCGATTACATGAGCCACCAATGGGCATGGATTGCGTTCGCGGTGGTCTGCATGCTGGTGACGGCGGCCACAACGGGCGGCGTGGCGCTGCTAATCGATCCGACCGTCAAATACATTTTCCTCCAGAAAAACCGCGAAATGCTGATGCTGATTCCGCTCGCCGCGGTCGGAATCGTGATGCTGCGAGCGCTATCGGCATATGGGGCAGATTCGACCATCAACACGGTCGGCGAGCGTATCGTCGCCGCCGTCCAGCGCGACATGTTCCGCAGCCAGGTGCAACTGGACCTTGCAGCAGGGGAAGAGGCGCATTCCGGCGAAATTGTTTCGAAATTTCTTTACGACGCGACACTTCTTCGCGCCTCGATCACGCGCGGCGTTGCCGGTCTTGGCAAGGAAGCCATCACGCTGATCGCGCTTGCGGCGGTGATGATCTATGAAAATTGGAAGCTCGCCGTCTTTTCCGTTCTCGTGTTGCCGGCGATTGCGGTGGTCACGCGCACGATCAGCAAGACCCTGCGCAAGGCTTCGCGTCGTGGCATGCAGGAGACGGGCGCATTGTCGCGCGCGCTGAGCGAGGCCCTGTCCGGCCGGCGCATCATCAAGGCATACAACCTGGAAGAGCACGCGACGGCCCTGACGGAAACACAAATTGGGCAAAGGCTAAAATTCCTGTTGCGCGCCGTCCGGGCGCGCTCCGCTGCTGTACCTGCAACGGATTTCATCGGCGGGTTGGCGGCGGCGGCAACCATTTTCTATGCCGGGTACCAGGGCCTGCACGGCCAGCTCCAGATCAACCAGTTCGCGGCCTTTATCGCTGCCATGCTCTATGCGCAGCAGCCGGTGCGAACGCTCGCGCAACTCTGGACGATTTCGACCGAGGGACTTGCGGCGGCGAACCGGATTTTCGCACTGATCGATTCGCGGCCGCGCATTGCCGACGCGCCCCATGCGCGACCGCTTCAATTGGCGCGCGCCACGGCTGGTGGGGCGGTACGGCTGGAAGACGTGCGCTTCAGCTACGCACCGGGGGTGCCGGTGCTCGACGGCATCACGATCGAGATTCCCGCCGGAAAAAAGATCGCGCTTGTCGGACCATCCGGGGGCGGGAAGACGACGGTATTCAACCTTCTGCTGCGGTTCTACGAGCCGGATTCCGGCGCAATCGCGATCGATGGCCAGGATATCCGCAACGTCACATTGAAATCGCTCCGCGAAAACATCGCTTTGGTGACGCAGGAGCCGGTACTCTTCGACGAAACCATTGCCCAGAACATCTCCCTCGGCAGGCAGGACGCGACCCGCCACGAAATCATCGCGGCGGCGAAAGCGGCGGCGGCAGACGGATTCATTTCCGCGCTCGAGACAGGATACGACGCGCGCGTGGGCGAAGGCGGGCTCAAATTATCCGGCGGACAGCGCCAACGCATTGCGATCGCACGCGCCATGCTGCGCAATGCGCCAATTCTGCTTCTCGACGAAGCGACATCTTCGCTCGACACGGAGAGCGAGCGCCAGGTGCAGGATGCCCTCGCCACACTGATGAAAGGCCGGACAACCATCGTCATCGCGCATCGGCTCTCGACGGTTCTGGACGCCGACAAAATCTATGTTCTCGATCGCGGCCGTGTGGCGGAGAGCGGCGTGCATGCAGAACTCATTGCGCGGAATGGTCTGTATGCCCGGTTGTATCAGCACAACCTCCGTGACAGCTCGAATCCTGCTGCGATAGCGGGACCATAGGTCTGCATGGCCGCTGCACCGCTCTCGCTGACCCTGTACCGCTACACGACAATGGCACTCGCGCCGATAGTGCCCCTCGCGCTCCGTCAGCGTGCTTCGCGCGGCAAGGAGGATCGCTCCCGGCTCCGCGAGCGACTTGGCTTCGCAAGCCGGCCAAGACCCGGCGGCACCCTGATCTGGATTCACGGCGCGAGCGTCGGTGAGACGCTTGCCGCCTTGCCGCTGATCGACGGTTTGCTGAAAGGTCCGGGACGGCATGTCCTTGTGACCAGCGGGACCGTAACCTCGGCATCGCTCATGTTGGAAAGATTGCCGGAAAGGGCTTTTCATCAATTTGCGCCCGTCGATACACCGGGAGCGATCAGACGATTTCTGGATCACTGGCAGCCGGACGTCGGATTGTTCGTCGATTCGGAAGTGTGGCCCAATTATCTCTCTGCCGCGCACGCGCGCGGCGTGAAGCTCGCGCTTGTCAACGGCCGAATGTCCGCGCGGTCCTTCTCCGGCTGGCAAAGACTTCGGCGCATGGCGGCCGCGCTGCTCTCGAAGTATGCAGTCTGCCTTGCACAGGACGAGGAAACGGCCGCGCGCCTCACCGGCCTGGGTGCGCGAAACGTGGAAGTGACGGGAAGCCTCAAGGCGGATGCAGAACCGCTTCTCGCAGACGCCGAGAACCTGCAAGTGCTGAAAAATGCAATCGGCGCCAGACCCGTTCTCCTGGCGGTCAGCACGCATGCGGGAGAAGACGACGCCATTCTCGCAGCGCGTGATGAATTGCAGCGTCAGTATCCGGACGTACTGACCATCATCGTGCCACGCCATCCGGAACGTGGTGGCGAAATCGCAGAGCTCTGTAGGCCGCGCAGCGCGGCGCGTCGGTCTCAGGGTGCGCTGCCAAATGCGGAAACTGTCATGTATGTCGGCGACACGCTTGGCGAGTTGGGCTTGTTTTATCGTCTTGCGCCGTTCGCCTTTATCGGTGGCAGTCTTGTTCCGCACGGCGGACAAAACCCCCTCGAGGCGGCGAAACTTCACTGCGCGGTGCTTGCGGGCCCGCGTACGGCAAATTTCGCGAAAGCCTATGAAGCAGTCTTCGCGGCACAGGGATTTGGTCGAGTCTTCTCCGGTTCGGAGATCGCATCGCTGGCAGCACGGCTAATCATAAATTCCACTGATGCTGTGGCCGCGGGCGATGCTGCCGCCGAGGCTGCCGCCCAGCTGGGCGGTGCGCTCAAGCGCACGCGCGCGGCTGTTGAGGCCCTTCTCGTCAATGCGCGCGCCTGAGTTCTGGGCCGGGCACGATCACATGGCGAGGCTCGCAATTGCCGCACTGACTCCGATCGGATGGGCCTATGGCGCAACTGTTGCCTACAAGGCTGCGCATGTGAAACCGTATCGCTCCACGGCGAAGGTCATTTGCGTGGGAAATCTTACTGCCGGCGGAACGGGGAAAACTCCTGTTGCCGTCGCAATCGCACGGAGGTTGGTGAACAACGGCTGCAAGACTTTCATTCTCACCCGCGGTTACGGCGGGCGGATGCACGGCCCCACGCTCGTCGATCCGCAGACGCACACCGCATCGCAAGTCGGGGATGAGTCGCTTCTGCTTGCCACCGCCGCGCCCACAATTGTTTCGCGGGACCGTGCCGCTGGGGCGAAGGTTGCGGAAGCACACAGCGCGGATGTCATCGTGATGGATGATGGTCATCAGAATTTTTCTTTGGCGAAGGATTTGTCTCTACTCGTGGTCGATGCGGAGCAAGGGTTTGGCAATGGCCGGATGCTTCCCGCGGGGCCGTTGCGCGAACCCGTTTCGCGAGGACTCCAACGCGCTGACACGGTGGTCCTGATGGGCGAAGGTGAATTGGATCTGATGGCGGAAAGGCCTGTCGTCCACGCTCGCCTGTTGCCGTTGGATGCGGAGAAATTCAGGGGAAGGCGTGTCATTGCCTTCGCGGGGATCGGCCGGCCGGAGAAATTCTTCCAGACGCTCAAACAAATCGGAGCCGAGATCGTCTCCCGCCGGCCTTTCGCCGATCATCACATCTATTCTTCGGCCGAACTGGCGCGGTTGCGAGATGAAGCGCGCAAAAGCGGCTCGGTCCTGATCACAACGGAAAAGGATTATGTGAGGCTTACGCCGAAACAACGCGAGGGCATCCACTATCTGCAAATTCGCGCGGAGTTCAAAGACTTCAATTTCCTTGACAGGCTGGTCCACAACCTTGCCCGCGCAGGGGCGGAGCCGATTCCGGCATGAGCGGGCGAAAGCAACGCGCTGGAATTCTACGCAGGCTTCGCTATGTGGCCGAGGCTGTAGCTTTCTTCACGGTTATTGGCTTTTTCCGGCCGTTCAAGGTGGACGCCGCCTCCGCGATCGGCGGTTTCCTGGGGCGGCATATCCTCTATCGCACGTCCATCAGCAACCGTGCGCGCGCCAATCTGAGCGCGGCCTATCCGGAAAAAGCCGCCGACGAGATCGAAGCGATCGTTCTCGAGATGTGGGACAATCTCGGCCGCACCATTGCCGAATATGCGCATCTCGACAAATTCTCGATGAAAGGACCGAATGCGCGCATTGAGATAGCAAATCTCGAGACCGGCGTCCGCGCGTATGAGCAACGCAAGGGCATGCTGTTTATTTCTGGGCATTTCGCAAATTGGGAGACGATGCCGTTCGCAGCCGCGCAGTACGGTGTCGAAGGCGGCATCGTGTACCGGCCTCTGAACAATCCCTATATCGACAAATGGATGGCCGATCAGCGCGCGAAAAACGGGCCGAAGGATCAGATCACCAAAGGTGCGCAGGGCACGAAGCGCATTTTCACGCTGCTTCGGAATGGTAAGGC
>DATJGT010000042.1:0-23543 GCA_035494695.1 Rhizomicrobium sp.
CCGATCTCGCGGACGCGCTCAAACGTTGCTTCTGATGCTTCGTGGCATTGCTGCGCAATGGGCCTCAACATGACGCAATCCCGTCATCCTGAGGTGCGCGCGTAGTGCGCTTCGAAGGATGACCGAGCGCCGTCGCCGGATGTTGTACGGTCGCCGCAAGGGGCCCAAGCTCTCGGCGCATCAGCAGCATATGCTCGATCATCTGCTTCCGGAATTCGAGCTAAAACTCGAGCCCGGCGCCGATCCGCGGCACTATTTCTCGCCATGGCCGGGCAGCGAAGCGCAAGCGAAGCGCGACCCGGCCATCCATCCGATCGAAGACGTGTGGCTTGAAGTCGGCTTCGGTGGCGGCGAGCACCTGATTTGGCAGGCGCAACACCATCCAAGTGTCGGCATCATCGGCGCCGAGCCGTACGTAAACGGGGTGGTAAAGCTGCTTTCCAGATTCGAGGTGACCCAAAGCGCGAATATCCGAATCCACGTGGGCGATGCGCGCCACATCATCGAAGCGCTGCCTGACGCGAGCCTTGGCCGCGTGTTCATTCTTTTTCCCGATCCTTGGCCCAAGACACGCCACCACAAGCGCCGCTTCATCCAAATGGAAATGCTCGACCAGCTCGCGCGGGTGATGAAGTCCGGGGCCGAACTGCGCTTCGCCAGCGATGATGCGGGCTACGTCGAATGGACGCTGGAACGCTTCATGGCGCATCCCTCCTTCGAATGGACCGCCAACTGTGCTTCCGACTGGAAGGCCCGCCCCGCCGACTGGCCCCCCACGCGCTACGAAGCGAAGCAGATGCATGGAATGCCAGTTTTTTTGGGATTTCTGCGCGTCTGACTTGCTTTTCCGGGGTCCTGCGCCTATATCGCCGGCATTCCCATACAACAGAGTATCGTTGTGTGGCGGTTCGCAAGAGCCGCCGCGGGGAAGAGGCTTTACGTTGGAGCATCGATATCCTCACGGCGATGTCGCAATTGCAGCCGATTGTAGAACCCGCGGTGGAAGCGGCGGGCTACCGGCTCGTGCGCCTGAGACTTATCGGCGGAAAGACGAAGACGCTGCAGATCATGGCGGAGCGGCCGGACGGCACGATGAGCGTGGAGGACTGCAGCAGGCTTTCGCGCGCGCTTTCGGAGTTCCTCGATCGCGAGGATCCGATCGAAGGCGAATATGTGCTCGAAGTCTCTTCCCCCGGAATCGACCGGCCGCTGACACGCTTGACCGACTTCGCGCGTTGGTCCGGTCATGAGGCGAAGCTCGAACTGAATACGCCGGATGCCACGGGCCGCAAACGGTTCAAGGGATTGCTGCTCGGCCTGGACGGGAGCGACATCCTGATCGATATCGAAGGCCAGCGGCTGAAATTTCCGTTCCGTGCAATCGCGGAAGCAAAGCTCGTGCTGACGGACAAGCTGATCCAAGAGGATTTGAAGGCGCGCAAAGCGCAATAGGAGAAGACAAAGATGGCTATGGGAGTTGCCGCAAACCGGCTCGAGCTCTTGCAGATCGCGGACGCGGTCGCGCGCGACAAATCGATCGACAAGGCGGTCGTGCTTGGCGCGATGGAGGAAGCGATGCAACGCGCGGCCAAGGCGCGCTACGGCAGCGAAAATGAAATCCGCGTCGATATCGATCCGAAGACCGGCGAGACGCATGTCTCGCGCTATCTGCACGTGGTCGAATTGGTCGAGAACGACAAGACCGAGATATCGCTGGAGAACGCCCGGGCGCGCAATCCGGCCGCTCAGGTCGGCGATATCATTGCCGAGACGCTGCCGCCGGTCGATTTCTCCCGCATCGCCGCGCAAGCCGCCAAGCAAGTGATCGTGCAGAAGGTGCGCGATGCGGAGCGCGAGCGGCAATATGAGGAATACAAGGACCGCATCGGCGAGATTGTCCACGGCATTGTGAAGCGTGTGGAGTTCGGCTCCGTGGTAGTCGATCTCGGCCGCGCCGAAGGCGTCGTGCGCCGGGATGAAATGATCCCGCGCGAGAACTTCCGGACTGGCGACCGCATCCGTGCCTACATCTACGATGTGCGGCGCGAAACCCGCGGCCCGCAGATTTTCCTGTCGCGCAGCCACCCGCAATTCATGGTGCGGCTGTTTGCGCAAGAAGTACCTGAAATTTACGATGGAATTATCGAAATCCGCGCGGTGGCGCGCGATCCGGGCTCGCGTGCCAAGATCGCTGTCATTTCCAAGGACTCAAGCATCGATCCGGTTGGCGCTTGCGTCGGTATGCGGGGCGTGCGCGTGCAGGCGGTGGTGCAGGAGCTGCAAGGCGAGCGCATCGACATCATTCCCTGGAATCCCGACCCAGCGACGTTCATCGTCAACGCGCTCGCGCCGGCGGAAGTCAGCAAGGTCGTGCTCGATGAGGACACGCATCGCGTAGAAGTCGTCGTTCCCGATGAGCAACTGTCCCTCGCGATCGGCCGCCGCGGTCAGAACGTGCGGCTCGCCTCCCAGCTCACCGGCTGGCAGATCGATATTCTGACGGAAGCGGAAGAATCGGAGCGCCGTCAGAAGGAATTTGCGGATCGCACCCAGCTGTTTATGGAGTCGCTCGATGTCGACGAAACTGTCGCCCAGCTCTTGGCATCCGAAGGCTTTGCGAACATCGAAGACGTCGCCTTCGTGCCATTGAACGAACTGGCCGCGGTCGAAGGTTTCGATGAGGAGACAGCACAGGAGCTGCAGACACGCGCGCAGGAGTACATCGAGGCGCAAAACAAGGAGCTGGATGACAAGCGCCGTGAACTCGGCGTTGGCGACGATCTGATGGAGGTCGAAGGCGTCACGCCGGCCATGGCGGTTGCCCTTGGCGAGAATGGCGTCAAGACACTCGAAGACCTTGCCGGCTGCGCCACGGACGATCTGCTCGGCTATTACGAGACCGGCAAGGACAAGGAGCGCACGCGCGTTCCGGGCGCACTCGAGGGCTTCAGCATGACCCAGGAAGACGCGAACGCCATCATCATGAAGGCACGCGTGAAGGCGGGCTGGATCGAAGAGCAGCAGCCGGAAACAACAGAAGCGGAGGAAAGTGCGGCTTGAGAAGTGCGGCAGCGAGACTGGTCGCCAAGAACGATGACATGCGCGAGCGCCGCTGCATCGTGACGGGCGAAGTCTTGCCTGAGACGCACCTCATCCGGTTCGTGATTGCGCCTGACGCGAATGTTGTTCCCGATCTCGCGGCCAATCTGCCTGGCCGCGGCATGTGGGTCACGGCACAGCGTGCCGTGTTGGAACGCGCCGTTGCCAGGAACCTGTTCTCGAAAGCGGCGAAGGCAAGCGTTGTCGCCGCGCCTGATCTCCCCGCGCGCATCGAGGGCCTGCTCGCCAGCCGGATGCAGAGCCATTTGGGACTGGCCCGGCGGTCAGGTATCCTGGTTTTGGGCTTTGATAACGTGCTTCGCGCGCTGGCTTCCCGGCGTAAGCCGGGAGTTCTTGTGGAGGCGAGCGATGGAGCGCCGGACGGCCGCAGGAAGGTGCTGGCCGCCGCGCATGCCCGAGGGCTTGACTTGCCAATTCTGGATCGCCTCTCGGCCGAAGAATTGAGCGTGGCCTTGGGCCGGGAGAATGTGATACACGCAGCCCTCCTTCCGGGGCCGCTTGCGGATCGGTTGATGCTCGACGCCAAAAGGCTCGAGGGCTTCCGTGTGTGTGATGACCGGAGGAACGGGTCCGACTCCCGTTCGCAACGAAAGGCGTAAATGAGCGAGACAAACGATACATCGACGCGGACGCGCGCCCCGGGCGCCAAGACGCTGTCGTTGAAAAAGACCGAAACATCGACGGTGAAGCAAAGCTTCAGTCACGGCCGCACGAAAGCGGTGGTGGTTGAGAAGAAGCGCGCGCGCGTTGCCCCTGCTGGAAAACCTGTCGAGGCGCCCGAAAAAAGGGCTGCGCAGAAAACGGAAGTCATGCCGGTCCAGCCAGCCATGCCGACGCGCGACCCACATCGCGCGGGCGTGGTTTTGCGCCAGCTGACCGACGAGGAGAAGGAAGCACGTTCCCGCGCGCTGGCCGACGCTCGCGTTGCCGAGGAAGAGGCCCGCAAGCACGCCGAGGTAGAAGCGAAACTCCGCGCCATCGAGGAGGAGCGATCAGCGAAGGAACGTGCAGCCGCCGAAAAGCGTAAGGCCGAGGAAGACGCAAGGAAGCGCGCCGAAGAAGAGGCGCGCCGCCACGCCGAAGAGGAAGCCTCGCGCCGGCTTGAAAAAAAGGAAGAGCCCGGCGCAGCCGCGGCGGAAGCACCACGACGCGGGCGAGCGCTGGTCAACGAAGAAGAGGAAGAGGCGCCCAAAAAAGGTGCCAAGACTCCCGTCAAGACTCCTGCGCGCAAAGTTGCCGACACACGCCGTCGCGGCAAGCTGACGGTAACCGCCGCGCTTTCCGATAGCGACGAGCGTATGCGTTCTGTCGCGTCATTCCGGCGCCATCTTCAGCGCGTGAACAAGGCTGGCCAGCAGCCTGCGGCGGCACCGGCAGGCCCGCGCGAAGTTACGATCCCGGAGACGATTACGGTTGCAGAGTTCGCGAACCGCATGGCGCGGCGCTCGGTCGATGTCATCAAGGTCCTGATGAAGAATGGGATGATGGCAACGGCAAATGACGTCATCGATGCCGATACCGCCGAACTGGTCGCGACCGAATACGGACACACGGTCAAGCGCGTCGCGGAATCCGATGTGCTGGAAGGTCTGCGCGGCGGCACGGACGAAGACTCGCAGCTGCATCCGCGGCCTCCCGTCGTCACCGTGATGGGCCATGTCGATCACGGCAAGACGTCGTTGCTCGATGCACTGCGCAAAACGGATGTGGTGGCAGGCGAGGCGGGCGGCATCACGCAGCACATCGGCGCCTATCAGGTGCAGATGAAGAACGGCAACAAGATTACGTTCCTGGACACACCCGGCCATGCGGCGTTCACCGCCATGCGCGCGCGCGGTGCGAAAGTGACCGATATTGTCGTGCTGGTCGTCGCGGCGGACGACGGCGTCATGCCGCAAACGGTTGAGGCGATCTCGCACGCGCGCGCGGCGAGTGTCCCGATTATCGTCGCTGTCAACAAGATCGACAAAGCCGATGCCAATCCCACGCGCGTGAAGACAGAGTTGCTTCAGCACGAGATCCAGGTGGAAGATCTTGGCGGCGAAACACTATGCATCGAGGTCTCCGCGACGAAAGGCACCAATCTCGACAAGCTTGAGGAGGCAATCCTGCTTCAGGCCGAAGTTCTGGACCTGAAAGCCAATCCGGATCGTCCCGCCGAGGGCGCCATCGTCGAAGCCAAACTCGACAAGGGCCGCGGATCCGTTGCCACCGCCTTGGTCGAGCGCGGGACCCTGAAGGTCGGGGATATCCTCGTTGCCGGTTCGGAGTGGGGCCGCGTGCGGTTACTGATGAATGACCGCGGAGAAACGGTTCAGAGCGCCGGTCCGGCGACACCCGTTGAAGTCTTGGGCCTTTCCGGCGTTCCCGAGGCGGGTGACGAATTTGTCGTGGTGAATGATGAGGCCCGCGCGCGTGAGGTCACGGAATATCGCGCCCGCAAGCGCCGCGAAACGAGACAGAAAAATCTCGGGCGGCAGACGCTCGACCAGCTGCTTCAAAAGCAGAAGGAGGGGGAGAAGCGCCTCTTGCCGCTCGTCATCAAGACCGACGTGCAGGGTTCCGCTGAAGCCATCCAAGGGGCGCTCGAAAAGCTTGGAACCGACGAGGTGGGCGCGCAAGTGCTTCAATCCGGCGTAGGCGGGATCACGGAATCCGACGTCATTTTGGCCCACGCTTCCGGAGCCGCAATCATCGGCTTCAATGTTCGCGCGAATGCGCAGGCACGCGAGCGCGCCAAGCGCGACGGCGTCGAAATCCGCTACTACAACATCATCTACAATGTAGTCGACGACGTGAAGGCGGCATTGTCCGGAATGCTCGCGCCTGAAACTCGCGAGAAATTCCTCGGCAATGCCGAAATCCTCGAGGTCTTCGCCATCTCCAAGATCGGCAGGGTTGCCGGTTGCCGCGTGACGGAGGGCGTTGTTCGCCGCGGCGCCAAGGTTCGCCTGATTCGCGACAATGTGGTTATCCATGAAGGCGAACTGTCGACGCTGAAGCGCTTCAAAGACGATGCCCGCGAAGTGCTCGCCGGGCAAGAATGCGGCATGTCTTTCGCCAACTATCAGGATCTGCAGAAGGGCGACGTGATCGAGTGCTACGAGGTTGAGACCGTCAAGCGCGCCCTTTAGCGCCGCTTGCCGGTCCTTTGTGGTGACGCATGCGTGCGAGCCCTCCGCAATCGTTCGCCAATCGCGGAACCAGGCTTCAGCAAGTTCTTGGCCAGGTGGAAGCATGTGTACGCGCAGGCGACATGGTGCGAGCTGCACAGCTCGCGGGGGACGCGGTCGCTAACGGCCACGAGCACATCAATCTTCTGGTCCTCGCCGCTTATGACCAACTCACCCGCGGTGCACCGGACAAAGCTCTTGCGTTTGCGATACGGGCAAGAGAGCTGAGTCCGCACAATGCCGATGCCCTAAACGTGCTAGGGCTTTCGCTTGCACGTCTCAATCGCCCGCGTGAAGCGCTTCCCGTATATGATGCCGCGCTTAGGCAAGCTCCGGATGCAGCCCATTTGCACTTCAATAAAGGCTGCACGCTGGAAGAGCTGAATGAGGTCGCGCGTGCGCGTTCCGAATTTGAACGCACAATCGACTTGCAGCCGGCGCATTCGGAAGCTTTGGCGCGGCTTGCCAGTCTGGCAGCGTTGCGCGGGGATGTTTCGGCAGCGCGGAACTATGCCAGCCGCTCGCTGCAACACGATCCGCACGGGACGGTCGCGCCATTGGCACTGGCCTTGGCGCATATCGAAGAGAAGAAATTCGATGATGCACTTGTGATGCTGTCCCCCGTCGCCCGGGAGGGCAATCGCAGTGTGGTCAATCGGTCGATCGCCCTGGGATTGACGGGTGACGCGCTCGACGGTTTAGGCAGAACCGCAGAAGCGTTTACCGCCTATAGTCAGTCGAAGGCAGTGCTCCGGGCGCTCTACAGACCGATGTACGAAGCGCCAGGGCTAGAAACGGCGGGACAGCGGATCCAGCGGCTGATTGGCTATTTCCAGGGAGAATCCCAGACGCGTTGGCGAGCAGACCGGCACGCCGATCCGGATACCCGCGTGCATGTTTTTCTTGTCGGTTTTCCCCGTTCCGGGACGACCCTACTCGAGCAGATTCTGGACAGTCATCCAGACGTCGAATCAATGCCCGAACGGGACTGTCTGTTGGACGCAGCCACCGACTTTGTGTTGAGCAACGAAGGACTCGGCCGCCTCGCAACTCTGGATCAAGCCGGTCTGGATGCCTATCGCAAGAAGTACTGGTCACGCGTCGCGCAACACGGTCAAACAGCGGCGCGCAAGGTTTTCATCGATAAGATGCCGCTGAATACGGTGCTGCTGTGTCTCATCGCCAAGCTGTTTCCCGACGCCAAGGTCATTCTGGCGCTGCGCGATCCGCGTGATGTCGTGTTTTCCTGTTTTCGCCGCCGTTTCGGCTTGACCCCGCAAATGTATGAGCTCCTCTCGCTCGACGGCGCTGCGCATTATTACTGTGGCGTGATGGGACTCGTCGAAATCTATCGCGAGAAGCTGAATCTGGATCTTTACGAATTGCACTACGAGGCAACGATCGCGGATTTTGACCGCGAGATCCGGAGCTTGTGTGCATTCCTTGGCCTTGAATGGAATGATTCCGTGCGTGATTTCGCAACTCGCGCCCGCGCCGCCGACATCAACACACCAAGTTCGGCGCAAGTTGCACGCGGCCTGTATGCACATGGTGCCGCGCAATGGCGGCGTTATGAGGCACACCTGCAAGGCATTCTGCCGCTCCTTGCGCCGTGGGTTAGCCGCTTCGGATACGAGGAAACCTAACAGCAATGCCACGCCATGTTCAGGCTCGGGACCGAGGCCCGTCGCAGCGCCAACTGCGGGTCGGCGAACTCCTGCGCCACACTCTTTCTGAGATACTTGCGCGCGGAGAGCTCCGCGATCCCAATTTGATTGGAGTTTCGGTCACGGTAACGCAGGTGAAACCGTCGGGCGACATGCGTCACGCGACGGTCTATGTCGAGCCGCTGGGGGGCAAGAATGCGAGGACAGTCGTCGAAGCGCTCAACCGGCAGCGCGGATTGATCCGCGGGCTCATGGGCAAGGAGATTTCGCTGAAGTTCACACCGGAGCTCCGCTTCCTGGAAGACACTTCGTTCGCGGAAGCCGAAAAGATCGAAACCCTGCTCAAATCTTCCCGCGTGCAGCGCGACTTGCGGCACGCTTTGGAGAGATCTTCGGACGGCGATGATGAGTCGTAGAAAGAGAGGAGACCCGGTACACGGCTGGGTCGTAATCGACAAACCACAAGGCCTCACCTCGACACAGGTGGTGAGTACGGTGCGCCGGGTGTTCAACGCGCAAAAAGCTGGGCATGCCGGAACGCTTGATCCGATGGCGACCGGCATCCTCGCGGTAGCACTCGGCGAAGCGACAAAGACTGTTCCATTCACCATGGAGGCGGAAAAGGCCTATCGCTTCACCGCGCGCTGGGGCGAGGCGCGCGACAGCGATGACGCCGACGGCCGGCTGACGGCAACCTCTGACCTGAGACCTAACCGCAACCAACTCGAGGCAGTGCTGCCCCGGTTCATCGGGCAGATCGCTCAGGTTCCTCCAGCGTATTCCGCCATCAAAATCCAGGGGGAGAGGGCTTACGATTTGGCCAGGGAGGGTGAGCAGATCACCCTGGAACCCCGGCCCGTCATGATCCATGCCGCCAAGGTTCTCGATCAGCCGGACGCCAACCACACGATCTTCGAAATGCGTTGCGGTAAAGGGACTTACGTCCGAGCTTGGGTGCGCGACTTGGCGCTCGCCCTGGGCACTGTGGGACACGTTTCCGAGCTCCGCAGGACCGCGATCGGGCCGTTTACCGAGGCCGACGCGATTCCACTGGAAACGCTGAAGGGTTTTATGCATAGTCCCGCCGCTTTTGAGCACTTGAGGCCCATTTCGACCGCGCTGGACGGCATCCCGGCGTTGGCCGTGACCGGGCCGGATGCAGTCCGACTGCGCAGCGGCAATCCGATCCTGATGCGGGCAAACCTGTTCGCAAGGCTCTCGGAGGAAGCTCCCGAGAACGACGATCTGCAAGGGCTCACGGTCTTTCTTTCCACCGGCGATGGCGAGCCTGTTGCGCTCGCTGCGCTTGAGGCTGGAGAGCTAAGGCCGTTCCGTGTCTTCAACTTTGGAACTGGATGACCGAATGTCGATCACGACTGAACGCAAACAAGAATTGATTTCCCAATACGGCGCGAATCCGGGCGATACCGGCTCTGCCGATGTGCAGGTGGCGGTGCTTTCGGAGCGCATCTCGAACCTGACCGAGCATTTCAAGACGCACGCAAAAGACAACCACTCGCGTCGCGGGCTGATCAAGCTCGTGTCGCAGCGGCGCCGTCTGCTCGATTACATCAAGGGCACCGACGAAAAGCGATACGAATCGCTTATTTCCCGGCTGGGCCTACGGCGCTGAAAACGCGCTTCCCGCGTTCAAGCAGAAAATTCGCGCAGGGCTCGCGATGACCGCGAGCCCGCGCGCCAACATTTCTTTGAGATGACCTCGAAGGAAGGACCGTGGGCAATCCGGCTCGCGGGAAGGAAGGAACTGAAGAATGTTCAACGTTGCAAAAGAGGAAATTGAATGGGGCGGCCGGAAGCTTGTCCTTGAAACCGGAAAGATCGCGCGCCAGGCGGACGGCGCCGTCATCGCCACATACGGCGAGACCATTGTCCTGGCCACCGTCGTTGGAGCACACGAGCCTCGGCCGGGCATCGATTTCTTCCCGCTCACGGTCGATTATCAGGAAAAGTACTTTGCGGCGGGAAAAATTCCCGGCGGCTATTTCAAGCGCGAAGGGCGTCCGACCGAGCGCGAGACGCTCGTTTCCAGGCTGATCGACCGTCCGATTCGTCCGCTGTTCGCAGAGGGCTATCGCAACGAGACGCAGGTCATCGTCACGGTCCTCAGTCACGATATGGAGAACGATCCCGACATCGTGGCGATGGTTGCTGCGTCCGCCGCGCTCACATTGTCCGGTATCCCGTTCATGGGCCCGATCGCGGCGGCGCGCGTCGGTTATATCGCGGGCGAATACGTGCTGAACGCGCACATCGACGAGATGCCGAACTCGAAATTGGATCTTGTGGTCGCCGGGACGGCCGATGCCGTGCTGATGGTGGAATCCGAAGCGCAAGAGCTGGATGAGCAGACGATGCTCGGGGCCGTGATGTTCGGTCACCGCTCCATGCAGCCCGTCATCGATATGATCATCCGGCTCGCAGAAAAAGCCGCCAAGGAACCGCGCGACGTGCCTGAGGATCAGAACAAGGCGGTATTCGACCGCATCAAGGCCTGGGCCGGCGCGGAACTGACGAGTGCCTTCCAAATTCCGGAGAAGCACACCCGCCGCGACAAGATCGCCGATATTCGCTCGCGCGCGGCACAGGAGTTTGCCGGCGAAGGAGAAGGCAAAATTCCTGAAAGTACGGTCAAAGCCGTATTCCATGACGTCGAAGCCAACGTCATGCGCTTTGCTGTACTCGATACGGGCCGCAGAGTGGATGGGCGCGACACCAAAACGGTTCGCCCGATCATCGCCGAAGTGGGCGTCCTGCCGCGTACGCACGGCTCAGCACTCTTCACCCGCGGCGAAACCCAGGCTCTCGTTGTCGCCACGCTCGGCACGGGTGAGGATGAGCAATTCGTGGATGCGCTGGAGGGCACCTACAAGCAGCACTTCATGCTGCACTACAATTTTCCGCCCTATTCGGTTGGCGAAACCGGACGATTGGGGGCGCCGCGCCGGCGCGATATCGGTCACGGCAAGCTCGCCTGGCGCTCCACGCGTCCGATGCTGCCGAAGAAGGAAGAATTCCCCTACACGATCCGCGTGGTATCCGAGATCACAGAATCCAACGGCTCATCGTCTATGGCCACGGTCTGTGGAACTTCGCTCGCGCTGATGGATGCGGGCGTTCCTCTGCGGCGGCCCATCGCAGGAATCGCCATGGGCCTGATCAAGGAAGGCGACCGCTTCGCCGTGCTCTCCGACATCATCGGAGACGAAGATCATCTTGGCGACATGGATTTCAAGGTCGCTGGCACGGATCAAGGCATTACCGCTCTTCAGATGGACATCAAGATCAGCGGCATTACCGAGGAGATCATGCGCGTTGCGCTCGATCAGGCGCATCAGGGCCGCAATCACATCCTGAGTGAGATGAGCAAGGCGATCACCCAAGCCCGCTCGCAGCTCGGCGAACATGCGCCGCGCATCGAGCAGATCAAGATTCCGGTCGATAAGATCCGTGAGGTGATCGGTTCCGGCGGCAAGGTGATTCGAGAGATCGTCGAAAAGACCGGCGCCAAGATCAACATCGAGGACGATGGCACGGTTATGGTGGCCTCCGCCGATGCCGATTCCATTCGGGCGGCCCTCAAATGGATCAAGTCCATTGTGGCGGAGCCGGAGATCGGCGAGATCTATGACGGCAAAGTCGTCAAGGTGATGGATTTCGGCGCCTTCGTGAACTTCTTCGGTCCACGCGACGGTCTCGTTCACATCTCCGAGCTTGCTCCGAAACGGGTCGGCAAGGTGACAGACGTCGTAAAGGAAGGCGATACGGTGAAGGTGAAGCTGCTGGGATTCGATGACCGCGGCAAGGTCCGCCTTTCGATGAAAGTGGTCGATCAGCAGACCGGCGAAGACCTGTCGAAGAAGCAAGCACCACAGCAGCCGGAGACTGTGCAACAGCAAGCGGGCTGACGCATAGCGGCTCTGCAATTGCGCAATCCGCCAGTGGGGATAACTTCACGGGCGGATTTCGTTTTGGAGGCCTGCCATGCCCAAGATCGACCTGAAATCCGTCCCCGAGCGCCGTGGCTCGGGATATCCCGCCCCGTTCCATGAAATAGCGGAAGGGCGTGTGCGTCGGCGTCTCGGCGATGCCGGTGGACTGACTCAGTTTGGCGTCAATCTCCTCCAACTTCCGCCCGGTGCCGCTTCCAGCCAACGGCATTGGCATTCCGGCGAGGATGAATTCGTCTATGTGGTTTCCGGAGAAATGATATTGGTCACCGACAAGGGCGAAGAGCGCCTTCGCGCAGGCGACTGTGCGGCGTTTCCGAAGGGCGTCGCCGATGGCCACCAGCTCGTGAACAAATCTGATGCTGTCGCTGTTTGTCTTGAGGTCGGCACGCGCAGCGAGGACGATGTGTGCACATATTCCGATATCGATATGATGATCGACAGCAAAGTGGGCCGATACGTTCACAGGGACGGAACGCCCTATCCGGAACGCGAATAGCCGGGAGACCAGCGTCCCTTGTGTCCGGCACGCGGTCTCCACTAGCCTGAGCCGGCAACACGGCGAACGATTCCCGGATGTACAAAGCCCTGCGTTTCTTCAGTCTGGCGCTCGTCGTTGTTGCGCTGGTGTTGCTCGCAGGCGATCTGGTTTCCACCCTCGATCGCGCCAATGGCATCGTCATCCGCTCTCTCGATCACGTGTGGGGCGCCATCAGTGCACCCGCCCTCGCCAATTTTAAAGCCTGGCTTGGGCAACGTATCCCAGCGCCGGGGCCGCAATGGGCCTATTCATTCATGGCGCTTCCGGGATGGGCGGTGTTTGGGGTGCCTGGCGTGGTGCTCGCGTTTATCTTCGGCGGCCGCGCAGCACACGAATAGTCAGCGATTGGCGCCAGGCGACCACAGCACGTCCTTCGCGCCCTTCTCGTTGACATAGCGGCTCGCGACGAACAGATGGTCCGAGAGCCGGTTCAGGTACTTGACCACCGGCGCAGCAACTTTCTCATTTTCCGCAAGCTCGACGGCGAGACGCTCCGCCCGGCGCACGATGGTGCGCGCGAGGTGCAGATAGGCCGCCGCGGCCGTGCCCCCTGGCAGTACGAAAGAATTCAGCGGTTTCAGGTCCGCATTCATGAAATCGATCTCGCGCTCGAGCCGCTCGACTTGGGCATCGAGGATTCGCAGAGCGCCTTCGCCGCGCCGCCCGCTTTCGGGCACGCACAGATCGGCGCCAAGATCAAAGAGATCGTTCTGAATCCTGGAAAGCATCTGGTCGATGTCACCGCTCGTGTGCAGGCGTACGATCCCGATTGCGGCGTTGGCTTCATCCACGGTGCCGTAAGCCGAAATACGCAGAGCGTGCTTGGGCAGACGCGTACCGTCGCCGAGCGCCGTTTCGCCCTTGTCACCTGACTTGGTGTAAATGCGATTGAGCGTGACCATTCAAGTCCTGATTACCACGACAGATGGTACGAGTGGCAATCACTGTCATTAGCCCCCGGAATGCGTCGTCGTCGCAGGACGCAGGAAAACTCGGAAATTTCCGGAAATTTCCGGAAATTTTCTGTGTTACATTTTCGGCCGTTTTCGGCATATTTCTCGTCACGCTCGCGAAACGCGCGCCCGGCGCGATCTTGCCGGCATGGATCCCATGCGTGGGCGCGGTTGCGGGTGCGGCCTTGGTGGCTATGATCCCGACGCTCTGATCCCGAGGTTATGAATGCCCGTTGAAGTGCCGGAAGTCATTGAGGTCGAGAGCCCGCGCGTCGCCTGCGACGGAGGCGGGGGCGTGCTCGGCCATCCGAAGGTCTATCTCGAAATGGGCGACGAGCATTATGTCGAGTGCCCCTATTGCGACCGCCGCTTCGTTCTGCGCGAAGGAGCGAAGGCGCATTGAACAACAGTGCCGCTGCCAAGGGTGTCGCAAAAGGCCGCCCGATTGCCAAGGGCGGTCATCTCTACCTGATCGACGGCTCCGGCTATCTCTTCCGCGCCTATCACGCGCTTCCGCCGCTGTCGCGCAAGTCGGACGGACTGCCGACCGGCGCCGTCTCCGGCTACTGCAATATGTTGTGGAAGCTCTTGGAGGACATGAAGGGCTGGGAGAAGCCCACGCACCTCGCCGTGATCTTCGATGCCGGGCAGCGCACCTTTCGCAACGAGATCTATACGCAATACAAAGCCAACCGGCCGCCGCCGCCGGACGATCTGATCCCGCAGTTTCCGCTGGTGCGGGAAGCCACACGCGCGTTTGGCGTAGCCTGCGTCGAGGAGCCGGGCTTCGAGGCGGATGACCTGATCGCGACCTACGCGCGAATTGCCCGCGAGGCTGGCGCCCGTGTGACCATCGTCTCCTCCGACAAAGACCTCATGCAGCTCGTGATGGATGGCACGGTCGAGCTGCTGGACACGATGAAGAACAAGCGCATCAACGCTGCGGAGGTGATGGAGCGGTTTGGCGTGGCGCCGTCCAAAGTGGTGGAAGTGCAGGCGCTGGCCGGCGATTCGACCGACAACGTCCCCGGTGTTCCGGGGATTGGCGTGAAGACCGCCGCCGAGCTGATCAACACCTATGGCGATCTCGAAACGCTGCTTGCGCGAGCAACCGAAATCAAGCAGCCGAAGCGGCGCGAGACGCTGATTGCGAACGCGGAAAACGCGCGCATTTCGCTGAAGCTCGTCACGCTGGACTACAACGTAAAGTTCTCCTGCGCGATCGAGGAAATGGAAGTGCACGAGCCGGAAGCGGGACGCCTGCTTCCGTTCCTGAAGGCGCTTGAGTTGACGGCGCTGGCGCGACGTGCGGCCTCGCGCTTTGGCGTGGACGATCTCGATGCGATTCCGTCCGCAGCCGATCCCGCGCAAGGGGCGCTGGCGGCACCCGGTGAGGTTACGCCGCTCAAACCGCGCGCGCTGAAACCTCTGCCGGAAGCGAAGGCGCTGACCTCGAAGGGAGAACCCGGCGTTGTGGTCGACAAGGCTGCTCTGCTGCGCACCATCGAACACGGGCGGTACGAAACAGTTGTTGCCTTGGAGCGGCTGCATCACTGGATTGCGCAGGCGCATGAAACCGGACGCGCCGCGCTCAAGCTCGAATGGACAGGGCCCGACGCGATGCGTGCCATGCTTTGCGGCGTGTCGCTCGCCGTGGCGCCCGGCGAAGCCTGTTACATCCCATGCGGGCATAAGGCGGGCGAAGGACTCGATCTTGGCGGAAGCAAAGGCGGTGTCGTTCAGCTGACGGAAGCAGAAGTGCTGCAACGGCTGAAGCCGCTCCTGGAAGACGAAGGCGTGCTGAAGATCGGCCACGATCTCAAGCAGGACTATCTCGTTCTGCTTCAGCGCGGCATCCGGATGGCCCCGTTCGACGACAGTATGCTGATGTCGTTCGTGCTGGAGTCGACGCTGCACGGCCATGGTCGCGCCGACGTGTCGGAGCTTCAGCTCGAGCACAAGCCGATCGCGTTCGAGCAGGTCGCCGGCAAGGGTCGCGAGAAAATTGCGTTCGACTGCGTGGATGTGAAAGCGGCCACGCGGTATTCGGCGGAAGATGCGGATATCGCCTTGCGTTTGCACGCGTTGCTCAAGCCGCGGCTGGTCTCGGAGCGCAAAGTCACGGTGTATGAAACGCTCGAGCGGCCGCTGATTCCGGTGCTTGCGGACATGGAGCGGGCCGGCGTCGTCATCGATCCCGATTTCCTGCGCCGACTGTCGAACGATTTCGCGAAAGACATGGCGCGTCTCGAAAAGCAAATTTTCGAAATCGCCGGCGCGGAATTCAACATCGGCTCACCCAAGCAGCTTGGCGACTACTTCTTCGGCAAGCTCAAGCTTCCCGGCGGCCGCAAGACGAAGACCGGCGCCTGGTCCACGGACGCCGATGTGCTTGAGGAGTTGGCGGCGCAGGGCCACGAAATCGCGCGCAAAGTGCTGGACTGGCGCCAGTTATCCAAACTGCGCGGCACCTACACGGATGCCTTGCCGACCTACGTCAATCCGGGGACCGGCCGGGTGCACACCTTCTTTGCGTTGGCCGGCGCCAGCACCGGCCGCCTTGCGTCCATCGATCCGAATTTGCAGAACATCCCGATCCGTACGGAAGAAGGCCGCCGCATCCGCCGCGCCTTCATCGCGGCGCCGGGGACAAAGCTCATCAGCGCCGACTATTCGCAGATCGAGCTGCGGTTGCTCGCGCACATCGCCAATGTGCCGGCGCTGAAGCAGGCTTTCGCGGACGGCATCGACATCCACGCGTTGACCGCGTCCGAAATGTTCAACGTGCCGGTGCAGGGGATGCCGAGCGAAATCCGCCGCCGCGCCAAAGCGATCAATTTCGGCATCGTCTACGGCATCTCCGCCTTCGGACTCGCCAACCAGCTCGGCATCGGGCGCGACGAAGCTGGCGACTACATCAAGAAATACTTCCAGAAATTCCCCGGCATCCGCGATTACATGGAGGAAACCAAGGCGTTCGCGCGCAAGCACGGCTACGTGGAGACGCTGTTCGGGCGCCGCGTGCACATCCGCGAGATCAATTCGAAAATTCCCGGCCATCGCGGCGGGGCGGAACGCGCCGCCATCAACGCGCCGATCCAGGGGGCGGCCGCCGACATCATCCGCCGCGCCATGATCCGGGTGCCGGACGCGCTGCTCGCGGCGAAGCTGAGCGCCAAGATGCTGCTGCAGGTGCACGACGAACTAATCTTCGAAGCGCCGGATTCGGAAACCGATGCCGTCTGCGCCACCGCCCGCGCGGTAATGGAGAAGGCCGCGCTGCCGGCGGTGGAATTGTCCGTGCCGCTGGTGGTGGACGCCCGCGCCGCCCAAAACTGGGACGAAGCGCATTAGGAGAATGAACTGTGCGCCGTTCCCACACTAAGAGATGCCGGGTAACCAAGACAGCGCGGCTACTCGCGATCACCTCTCTTATTGTAGGGCTGTCCGGATGCGATACGATCTACGGAATCTCCGCCGGCAAAATTTTGGAAGTCAATCCGGATGATCATTGCGTCCTCGAGGCGCTAAGGCGCACCCCAGGTATCGTTCAAGTTCGGACAAAAATTGTCCCGTACGCCGGATGGCTTATCAGCGGTCCCGGTCCGAGTCACGGTAGTCCAATCAGATATTTTTCATTCGATATCGGTGAGGCGTACTGGCCGACTCTCATGATCGAGAACTATGGGTCCGATAGGTATCATCTCTCCAATACAATGATCGAGATAAACAGGAAAATACCAGAACCGGTAATGCGAAAGGCCCTTCCCATCATGCTCGAGGCGGAACATCAGGTAGCAAAAAGCTGTGGCGTTCCGGTTGGCGACATGCGCCACCAATGTGACTGGTCAGAGTGCAAACTTCCAACTTCATGACAACTGGGTAGAACCACGCGCAGCAAGCGCCTTCGTAGACGAACCCGATCAGGTACACCTTCTCGCCGGGGCCGGGCTTGGCGGGTCTGTACGCGATGAACCGGTGTGGTAGAATGGTCCAATGGTTGAAAAGGTCAGGATCGAAATATCCGGGGAAGCCTTGGCAGCAGCGGAAAGAGGCGCTGCCGAGACGGGCTTGTCGTCCGCCAACGAATATATCGAAGCACTGCTGACGGACGACTACGACGCCTTCTTCAGCCAGCCATGGGTCCGGGGAAAGATCGACGAAGGTCTCGCATCGCCGGATGCCGGGCCGTTGACCCGAGAAGTTCTATCGCAAATCGTGCAGGAAGGGTTGGCGCTCGCGAAACGCAGCAAATGACCGTTCGCGATGTCGTCCTGAAGGCGGTTGCCCGCGCCGACATCCGCAATCATGTTGGCTATATCGCCGCCGATAGTCCCTCCGCAGCGGCTAAATTCGAGTTAGAGTTTTTCGATACCGTTAGCCGTATTCGGGCGTTTCCGAATGCCGGCCCCACCGTCAGAGGCTATCCTGGCCTGCGCTTTGTTCGCGTGTCGTCGCGATTTCGCCGCTATCTGATCATTTACCGCGTTGACCGCACAGAAATTCGCATAGTCCGCGTCCTTCATAGCGCCATGAACGTTCACCGCGAACTCTCGGAATCGGACCGTAGTTAGTCTTCGTACACGAACTCGATCAGGTACACCTTCTCGCCGGGACCGTGCTTCGCCGTCTTGAGCAGATCGACGATGCCGGCGAATCCGGAGCGGCGCGCGAGTTCCGGCGTGATGTCGCCCATCGCGATCTGCCGCATGCGTGTGACCCGAATCAATCCGCCTTCCATTACATACCGGCCACCCACCTTCACCTGGGGCCGCTGCCAGATGCGAACGGTGCAGGTGATTTCGCCACGCGCGATCGGCTCCCGCAGACGCTTCAGGAAGCTGAGGCTCATGAAAGATCACGGATAGTAGAATGTTCGCCGCACAGGGCGCAGGCGGGATCGCGGCGGACGCGCACGGTGCGGAAGCGGGTGGAGAGCGCGTCGTAGATCAGCAGCTGGCCGGCGAGGCTGTCGCCGACGCCGATGATCTCCTTCATCACTTCGAGCGCCTGCAAGGTGCCCATGACACCGGCGGCCGCACCGAGGATTCCGGTTTCGGAGCAGGACGGCGCCGTTCCAGGCGGCGGCGGCTCGGGAAAGAGGCAGCGATAACAGGGATAATCCCCCGCGTGCGGTTTGTAGGTCGCAAGCTGTCCGTCGAATTCCGTGACCGCGGCGGAAACCAGTGTCTTCTTCGCGAAGAAACAGGCGTCGTTGACGAGAAAGCGGGTGGCGAAATTGTCCGATCCATCGGCGATGACGTCGTATTGCCCGATCAGATCGCGCGCATTCTCCACCGTCAGCCGGACCGCGTGGGTTCGGATTTCGACACCCGGATTGATCGCCAGCGCAGCCTCGCAGGCGGAATCCGTTTTGAGGCGCCCGATACCGGCGGTGCGGTGCGCGATCTGGCGCTGGAGGTTCGAGAGCGAAACCGTGTCGAAATCGACGATGCCGATCATGCCCACGCCGGCGGCGGCCAGATAAAGGATCACCGGACTGCCGAGGCCGCCCGCCCCGATGACCAGCACCTTCGCCGCCCGCAGCCTCGCCTGCCCTGGGCCGCCGACCTCCCGCAGGACGATGTGCCGGGCGTAGCGTTCGAGTTCTTTGTCGGAAAGCGGCATGGCTCCTCATAGAGCACACGTCGCCCCAGGGAAATCGGCCCCTGAGCCATTTCGTCACCCGGCCAAAACGGCCGAAATGCTTGCCTTTTGACGCGCCATCTGGTGGGACATTTGCCGGACGGGCGCGCCAGCGCCTATGCTTGATCGAAAGGGCCAGCCGGCCGCCTCAAGGCGCGCGACGGCGGCTTCTACAGGAGCGAACATGTCTCAGGACGGGCGGGCCGTCGGCCTCGAAGCTCAGGGTTTTCGCAATCTGAAGGCGGTGCACTGGAACCTCTCGGCGCCAGCCCTCTACGAAGAGGCGGTCCGCCGCGGCGAAGGTCACGTGGCGAAAAATGGGCCGCTGGTGGTGTTGACCGGCATCCACACCGGCCGCTCGGCCAACGACAAGTTCGTGGTGCGCGATGCAGGCAGCGAAAACAACGTCTGGTGGGACAATAACAAGCCGATGACGCCGGCGCAGTTCGACGCGCTGTACGCCGACATGATGGCCTTCGCGGAAGGCCGCGAGCTGTTCGCCAAGGATCTGTATGGCGGCGCCGACCTCACCTATCGCCTGCCGGTTCGCATCGTCACGGAATACGCGTGGCACTCGCTGTTTGTGCATGACCTGCTGATCCGGCCCACGGTTGATCAGCTGAAGGTATTTACGCCGGAATTCACCGTGATTGATCTCGCCAATTTTGAAGCCGATCCGGCAAAGCATGGCTGCGTCAGCAAGACCGTGATTGCGGTGAACTTCACGAAGAAGATGGTCCTCATCGGCGGCACGTCCTACGCCGGCGAGATGAAGAAATCGGTGTTCACGATTCTGAATTACCTGCTGCCGCCAAAGCGGGTGATGCCGATGCATTGCTCGGCCAATGTGGGCAGCGATGCTAAGGTGGCGATTTTCTTCGGCTTGTCGGGCACCGGAAAAACCACGCTGTCCGCCGATGCGTCGCGCACCTTGATCGGCGATGACGAGCATGGCTGGAGCGAGCACGGCGTCTTCAATTTCGAGGGCGGCTGCTATGCGAAGGTGATCCGGCTTTCGAAGGAAGCGGAACCGGAAATCTATTCGACCACCGAGCGCTTCGGCACCGTGCTCGAAAACGTGGTGATGGACCCGGTAACGCGCGAGCTCGATCTCAACGACGCAAAATATGCCGAGAACACGCGCGCGGCCTATCCGATCGATTACATCCCGAACGCGAGCGACACCGGCCGCGCCGGCCATCCGAAGAATGTGATCATGCTGACGGCGGACGCCTTCGGCGTGTTGCCGCCGATTGCGAAGCTCACGCCCAGCCAGGCGATGTATCACTTCCTCTCCGGCTTCACGGCGAAAGTGGCCGGCACCGAGAAGGGCCTCGGAAAGGAGCCGCAGCCGACGTTTTCGACCTGCTTCGGCGCGCCGTTCATGCCGCGTCATCCCACCGAATACGGCAATCTTTTGCGCGACCTCATTGCGCAGCATCGGGTGGATTGCTGGCTCGTGAACACGGGCTGGACGGGCGGCGAGTTCGGCACGGGCTCGCGCATGCCGATCAAGGTGACGCGCGCGCTGCTTGCCGCCGCGCTGGATGGAACCCTTGTGAATGTCGAAATGCGCGTCGATCCGCATTTCCGTTTTCGCGTGCCGGTGTCGGTGCCCGGCGTGGATTCGAAAATTCTCAATCCGCGCGAAACGTGGACCGACAAGGCGGCCTATGATGCGCAGGCGCGCAAGCTCGTTTCGATGTTCCGCGACAACTTCCGCAAGTTCGAAGCCCATGTCGGCCGCGATGTTCTCGACGCCGCCCCGCAGCTCGCCGAAGCGGCGGAGTAACACTTGCGCTTTTTGAATAGCTTACGCTAGGCAACGAATGCTGCGACGCATTCGTAGTGCCAGTTTGTGCGTGTCGTGGTCTCAAACTTTTGTAGTTGGCAACCCGGAGCCGAGGGCGGCACCTTAGAATTATGAAATACGGTTCTGTGGCCGGGATACTTCGCGGATAACTTATTGAATAACGGCAGGTAATCCTTTCCACCGAAGAAGACTAAGTGATCTCTGGAGTCGGGCAGCATAGAAAAATCCCGGTATTCGTCATTCCTGCGCCGCTTCTTGTACAACTCGGCGCGTGGGCTGAACGTTACGTCGTAAAATGGAGTGAGAAATCCTCCGCTAATGAGGCCCCAACCTGCGGAGAGGACATAGACGTTCTGCAATCCAAAGCGGTTCGCCAACTTCGCGTACGCAGGATTTTCGTAGAGTTCAATAGCTGGGAGTAACTTCAGGGGATTGCCATTCGGTTCGCGATTGTAACGAATTAGCTCATCTCGCCAGCTCGTGCTGCCGTTGAAAGGATCGTCAGGGCGCGCATATTTCAACTCAGCATCGACCGGTGCGGATGCAGGATCGGCAACAAACATTACCGGTTTTCCCGCCAGTGTTCGCAAGAATCCGGCATCACGGCGCTTTTTGGCGGCGCATTGGATTACCGCAATCATTATGGCTCCATCCTAGTTACAACCTCGTCGAGCAGGTCCAGGAATGCGGGATCGTATTGTTCGTCCACATGATTAGAATTCCACAGCCCGGATTTGCGTACTCGCTCTCGATCGCAATACCTGCCCAACCAAGTTGCCGTTGGTGGGTCGATCGAAGGCTTATCAAAGTTGCTTAGCAGCGCGATCGAGTTGCGCTCAATAAGACCCCTGAGACTAGATTGACCGGGTGCATCCAAAATACCGAGCCACAAGAACGGCATCGCTCCTATGGTGTGGCTTACCTCAGCTTCCAACGCGCTTTCCGCTTCACGAACAGATCGGTTCGCAGTATTCCCCTGTCCCCAAGTAGGAAAATCGCGCTGGTGCTTGGCTATCAGTGCTGAACCAACGAGCAGTCGAAATATAGAGCCGCGGTGATTTCCGCCGCCCGTGGAACGCTGGCCCTTGTGCTGCAATAGCCTCGTCCATAGCTTTGTTCTCGAATTGGAGCTTAACGCGTGGGTGCCAATACGGACGATGCGGGGGCCAATTCCAGAGTCTGTCCTTACTTCGCCGGGCTCCTGGAAAAAATAGACTCCTCTGCTCGGCCAATTCATGCGGCCGGAACAGCTCGAGAGAAAGCGGCTTCCTCCGATCTTCAGCGACAGGTTCGCAAGTATCGAATAGAATCTTTGAAGGTGATTCAGCCGTGCGCTCTGCATCTTGAATTGATACAGCCAGCACTAAGCGACAGTGCGATACACCCACACCCGCGCGGGTGGAAGGTTCTTCCAGATCAGCGCGGCGCGTTTGACGGTGTAGCGCGGCGTTGGCGGAATTGGCGGATTGGTGCCGTAGGAGAACTGGATATAGGGCGCGCCGGGCTGCAGATGCTCGAGCGCGGATTCGATCAACGCGCGGCGCTTGGCCGGCGGATGATTGAGCAACGGCAGGCCGGAGACGATCGCCGCAAACGGCTGATCAAGAAGGCTTCCGAGCGTGCGCACGAAATCGAATGCGTCTCCTCGGACCACGCGCGCCCGCGGAAATTTTTTTGAGACCACTTCGGTGAATTCGCGATCGTATTCGATGGCGATGATCCGCTCTTCGGCGACACCGCGTTCGATCAACGCCTCGGTGACAATGCCGGTCCCGGGGCCAAGCTCCAGCACCGGGCCACGGCGCGTGGGATCGACCTGCGCCGCAATGGCCTTGGCAAGGGCGGGGCTGGATGGTGCAATCGCGCCGACATTCTTGGGCCGCGCGAGCAGGCCGCGAATGAAATTGAGGTGCTCGGCCGCAGTGGTGTCAGGCATGCCCTCTCCTATCAAATCCCCCGTTGCATTACAGCTACCCGCTTCCTGCAATTGACCGTATGGGCTGGCGGTCCGATCCTGCCTTAACGCCCGGAAAACGCAAAGGGAGCGGCCCATGAGCACTCAACGCGAACGTCTCAAGAAATTCCGATCCTTGCATGCAGCGGGCCGCATTCTCGTGCTGCCGAATGCATGGGATGCGGCGAGCGCACGGATGGTGCAGGAGCTCGGGGCGGAAGCGATCGCGACATCGAGTGCCGCGGTCGCCTGGTGTCATGGCTATGCCGATGGCGAAACAATGCCGACGGAGGTCGCGCTCAGAGCGGCAAAGGAGATCGTCCGGGTCGTCTCGATACCAGTCTCCGTGGACAGCGAGGCCGGGTACTCCTCCGACCCCGCGAAAGTGGCCGAGTACGCCTGCGCCTTGATCGAAGCCGGCGCGGTCGGGATGAATTTGGAAGACGGCAAGTCTCCGCCCGAACTGCTCGTCGCGAAAATCCGCGGGATCAAGCAGGCGGCGAAAACGCGCGATGCGGATATCTTTATCAACGCGCGATGCGACGCGTATCTGCAGGACCTTGTTCCAGACGATCGCAAGCTGGAGGAGATGATCCGCCGCGGAAAACTCTACCGCGATGCGGGCGCCGACAGCCTGTTCGCACCGGGCATGAGCGAGCCCGCGCAAATCCGCGACGTGGTGCAGGCGATCGATCTGCCGGTCAACAT
>DATJGT010000043.1:0-3652 GCA_035494695.1 Rhizomicrobium sp.
AGAAATCGAAATCTGCATGTTCTTCTGCATGATTTTTCCTGGGCTCATTCCTGTGACTCTGTGGTGAAAGTTTGGTTTTCGTTTGAATTGACGAGCAGTCAGAAATACAAAGTACAATCGCGCTATCGCGATGAAGAGTTCTGCTCATTGGGAGGCCAAGAATATCCCCGCTTTTCGCGCCGCCTTACTGAAGTGGTATCACGCGAATCGGCGCGACCTGCCGTGGCGGCGGACTGACGATCCCTACAAAATTTGGCTCTCGGAAATCATGCTGCAGCAGACGCGGGTGGCGGCGGTGCTCGAGCACTACGACCGCTTTTTAAAGCGCTTCCCCACAGTACAGAAAGTAGCGGCTGCAAAAGAAGCGTCGGTGCTTGCGCAATGGAGCGGTCTTGGCTACTACCGGCGTGCGCGAAATCTGCATGCGGCAGCGAAGATTGTTGTGAAAGAGCACGCAGGAGAATTCCCGCGGACATCAGCGGTACTCCGCAACCTACCCGGAATCGGGCGCTATACCGCGGCCGCAATCGCGAGCATCGCATTTGGAGAGGCCGCGGCGGTTGTCGACGGCAACGTAGAACGAGTGATTGTGCGAATGACCGCGCAAAACATCTCTGGCGAGCAGGTCTGGGCGACCGCGAACCAGATGCTTTCTCGCGAGCACCCCGGCGACTTCAACCAAGCGATGATGGAACTCGGCGCAATGGTTTGCTTGCCGGGAGAGCCGAAGTGCTCTGAATGTCCGGTACGCAGGTTCTGCCGCACGCGTGGGCGGCACGCTTCCGCCGCCAAAGCTCCCCGCCAATTCAAACGAGAGATCGCCTACACGCTCGAGCGTCGAGATGGTTCGGTCTTGCTGGTTCAGCGTTCCGCGAGCGAGCAGCTCATGCCGAGGATGTGGGAGTTGCCCCGGGCGGCCCCACAAGAATCAGATGTGCAGCTGTTTTCCGTGCGCCATTCGATTACGGTGACCGATTACAAAGTGCGGGTGGTGAGCAAAAATGGGACGGAAGGAACCTGGGTTCGCCGCGAGCGGCTGAACAAGCTGCCACTTACGGGGGTGACAAAAAAAATCCTGCGGCTCGCAGGTATCATCGAAAAATAGGAGTGCGAGGCCTGCTATGACTTGGCTGAGCCGCATGTTCGGAGGAAAGACGATGCACACATTGTCAGCGGGCAACAAGGCCCCGGACTTCACATTGCCGATGATGGACAACAGCACGTTTTCGCTGCAGGAAGCGCTTTCGCGAGGTCCGGTGTTATTGGCATTTTTCAAGATTTCGTGCCCCGTGTGTCAATATGCGTTCCCCTTCTTTGAACGCATCTACCGAGCGCATGGTGGCGGGAAAGTGACGATCGTCGGGGTCTCGCAAAACGAGCCAAATGACACCAAGCAGTTTCTGCAGCGCTTCGGAGTAACATTTCCAATTCTGCTCGACAATACGAAGAGTTTCCCGGTCTCGAATGCTTACGGCCTGACGAATGTGCCTACTGCGTTCTGGATCGCCGAGGATGGCGAGATCGAAATCGCGAGTGTTGGATGGTCGAAAGCTGAAGTTGAGGAGATGGCGCGCAAAGCGGCCGAAGCCAACAATGCCAAAGCGACTCCCATTTTTCAGCCTACTGAGCAGGTGGCTGACTTTCGCGCTGGTTGAAGCTCCAGAAACTAGTCCGCAGGTTGCGGGCTGAATTCTTTACCGCAGAGATCGCCAAGTTCGTCGAGAGAACATGAAGTTCTCTGTGACGACAGCGTCCTCTGCGGTTTCGTTTCTCTTTTGGGCTTACCGCATAGCGCACTTGCACAATCAGACACTGCCCAGGCAACAAAGTCCGCGCCCTCCCGTAGAATAGGCATTTTGCATCTCTAGCTGCAGGAGTCTTCGGGAATGCGAAAGCCGGCACTGGTCGCTAGTGTTCTTACTGTCGTTCTTGTATCTCTCGCGATTGCGAAATCCGCACTGAAACAGGCAAATACGGCCTCGGCGCACCTTCCGCCCGCGGCGATTGCTGCTTTGCAAAAAATCAACCCCGAACACATTCGTGCGGATGTGCGCTTTCTGTCGCACGACTTGTTGGAGGGCCGCGGCACGGGCCAGCACGGCGGAGACATTGCCGCCGAGTACATCGCAACCCAGTTCTGGTTGGATGGCCTCAGGGCTGCGGGCGACAACGGAACGTTCTTCCAAAAGGTCCCGATGGTGGGTATCACGCCTGCTCCTGAAACCACGTTCGAGCTGGATCCCAATAAAGGCGAGAGCACGCGCCTGAAGCCTCTGGATGAATACGTCGCTTATGACCAGACGCAGCGAGCCTCGGACGACATCAATGCGGAGATCGTTTATGTCGGCTACGGCGTCGAGGCCCCGGAATATCAGTGGGACGACTACAAAGGCGTCGACGTACGCGGCAAGGTGCTGCTCATGTTGGTGAACGAGCCGACATCGAACGATCCGAACTTCTTCAAGGGGCGCGCGCTCACCTATTACGGCCGCTGGACCTACAAGTACGAAGAAGCCGCGCGGAAAGGAGCGGTAGGCGTCATTCTGATTCACAAGACGGCAATGGCGAGCTATCCGTGGGAGGTGGTGCGGAACTCCAACTCCGGAGAAAAATCGTTCTTGAAGAGCGATGCGCCACAGCTTAAGGCGGCGGCGTGGATTCAGTACGATGTCGCGCGCAAACTGGCGCAATCGTCGGGCATGGATATCGGCAAGCTGATCGACGACGCCAATTCGCGCAACTTCAAACCTGTGGCGCTCCCGGTTCGGCTGAAGGCGCACATGGTGAGCAAAATCAGGCCATTCTCTTCGAACAATGTGCTTGCGATTCTGCCTGGCTCCGATCCGAAATTGAAAGATGAAGCGGTGATGTACACCGCCCACTATGACCACCTGGGGATTCGTCCAGACATGCCGGGCGACAATATTTACAACGGAGCACGCGACAACGCCACTGGCTGCGGCATTGTGCTGGAACTTGCACGAGTGTTTTCTCAGGCACAGTCTAGGCCGAAGCGTTCGATTCTATTTGCGTCGGTTACCGCCGAGGAGCAGGGCTTGTTGGGATCGCAGTATCTTGGCGAGCATCCGCCGATTACCGCGGGAAAAATTTCCCTCGACCTAAATTTTGACGATATTCCGCCGCTCGGTGAGCCAGAGGAAGTCGAGGTGTCAGGCGCCGAGCGCACGAACTTCTACCCCACGGTCGAGGCCATGGCGCAGGAGTTCCGGCTGGCCATTCAACCCGATTCGCATCCTGAAGCCGGTCACTACTACCGCTCGGACCATTTTTCCATGGCGCGAGTCGGCGTGCCCTCGTTTTCGGTCAACGAAGGCATGCAGTACAAACATCACAGCCGCGATTGGGGCATGCAGAGGGCCGAGGAATACACCAATAAGCAGTATCACCAGCCAAGCGATGAGTACGAGCCCAGCATGGATTTCACAGGGGATGCGGTCATGGCGCGCTTTGGATTCGCGCTCGGCTGGGCAGCCGCCTCCCAGCCAAACCTCATCGGATGGCAATCGGGCGACGAGTTCGAGGCGGCAAGAAAGCAGAGCGAGGCACATTGAAAGAGGGAATCATCGGATTTCGTCCCAGCAGTGAGCCGTGAGCAATGAGCGGCGAGCAGCTAGGTGTTGCTCACCGCTCG
>DATJGT010000044.1:0-18734 GCA_035494695.1 Rhizomicrobium sp.
CGTCCTGCGAGAACGATTTGGCCTCGGTCACCAGCGTAGTGTACGAATAAGTCTGACCGGTTGGAGCGCCACCACGCGCGCTGTGGTAACCGCCGATGCAGCAGCCACCTGACGTGAGGTAGATGTTATCTGTCACGAAGAGCGGAAGCACGTCGGGATGAATGTCCGCCGAATGGCCGCTGATATAGGTGTTCAGCTGGCTGTCGAAGGCATTGATGTCCATTGTGCCGACCTTGATGGTGCCGAACGGGTTCGTGATCACTTTGCCCTGCGCGGACTGGACGGTGATCTTCAGCGGCCTTTCCGTTGTCGTGATCTTCAGCAGAACATGGTAGTTGGATTCGTTCTGCACATTCGTCTGCCAGAAATTGGCGCGCTGATACGCATCAATGTACTGGGTATTGCCGACATCGACCCCACCTTGGACGTAGTCGATATTGTTAAACACGGGCGAGTTGAGCATGTTGGCAATGACCTTCTGCCCGCCCGGATACGTGTCCCGCTTTGGGTTGAATGTCATGTTGCCGTTCGCCGAGCCGTAGATCATCTTCACCGGAATGAGGACAACGTTGACGGTCGTTGTGGTGTTTGTGTTGTGCGGGTCAGTACCCACCATTACGTAATTGATCGTGTTGTTGAGCCTGTCTTTGAAGCTGCCGCTCCACTGGGCGAGATTTGCAGCCGGCTTCACCGGTGCATAGTGGCCCGGCGCATTGTGCGGAATTACGGCAAACATCGGCTTGGCGCCGTTCCATTTGTCTGCGGAATTTGCGGTCGCGGTCACCGCGAAGGACACGACCACGGACGTCGCGAGCAAGGCTAGCGACGCAAAACGCGTCTTCATGCGATATTCCCTCCTGGAGGTTTTTTGGCAGAGATGAGACACCCCATCCCGGGCGGCTAAATATCAGTACATGCAGCGGCTGGCCAGCTGAATCTCGTGTCGTTTGCGAGTTGGATTGCGACATTTTCTGCCGCCTCATTTGAGTGGTTTCTTTGCCGTTGTTGAACGGGGGAAACCTATGCATGTCAGACTTCCCGCACGAAGAATGATCGTGTACCGTAGAGCCTGCTGGGGGCGGTCCCCGCACTCCAAATGACAGCGTTAGAGTTACGTCGCTGGCGCGAATTGCGGACGGGTAGGAGGGGTTTGAAAATGGCTCGCATTATCAAGTTGTTCCTAGTGGTGGTCGGCTTCGGCTTGGTTTTGCCCGGGCAAGCCTTGGCGTATGGCGGCGGCAATTGCCCGCGGCCGGGCCCTGGGTCGGAGGTAAAGCCGCCTCCTGATCTCTACAGCAGCAACGGAGTGCTGAACGTTGCCCTCAGTTATTACACAGCGGTGGACGATGAAGGTCTTACGCTGTTCTGCTTTGCGACTCCCGACGGCCTTGAGTCTCCGACGCTCCACGTCAATCCGGGCGACACGATCAACATCGCCCTGACGAACGCCATTCCTCCGATCCATGGTGGCCCGATGGAGGTCGTGTCCAGCAAAGACAAGGTGTGCGGTGCCGCGGAGATGACGCTGACTTCCACCAACATGCATTTTCACGGAACGAACACATCGCCGAAATGCCACAGTGATGAAGTCATCCATACGCTCGTCAATTCGGGAGAAACCTTTACCTACACCCTGAATATCCCCAAGAATGAGCCTCCTGGGCTATATTGGTATCATCCGCATATTCATGGCGTCTCTTCCGTGAATGTGCAGGGTGGTGCATCCGGCGCGATTGTCGTCGAGGGTATAGAAAATATTCAGCCGGCCGTCGCCGGACTGCCGCAGCGACTTCTTCTGATCCGCGATCAACAATTGCCGTTTCACCCGATCCGCGACAACAAACCACCGTTTTGGGATCTCTCTGTAAATTACGTGCCGGTGCCGTATCCAAATTATCCGCCGGCGATTATCAAAATGCAGGCCGGCAAGCAGGAGTTCTGGAGGGTCGCAAATACTTCGGCCGATTCAATTCTGGACTTGCAGGTCAAGTACGACGGCAAGGCGCAGCCTCTTCAGATTGTCGGTCTCGACGGTGTACCGACCGGGTCACAGGACGGCAAACGTCAGGGAACGATCATCACGCGGAAGAATCTCCTTATTCCGCCGGCCGGACGCGCGGAATTCATCCTGACTCCACCGGACAATAGTGTGAAAAAGGCGCTCCTGATGACAAACCACATCGACAGTGGCCCGGCGGGCGACTATTTACCCGAGCGCCCGCTTGCCGTTATAGCGACGACGGCTGCTCCGCAGGCACTGCCGAGAATGCCGGCCGTCAGCCGCACACCGAATCCTCAGCGGTTCGAGGGCCTGGATGACGCTCCAGTGACGGCGGAGCGGAAGCTTTTCTTCGATGAAGTTTATATTCAGGATTGGAAGTCGCCGCCAGGCGGAACGGCTCAAAGGAACCCGCCCGATAAGCCGCACTTGCTCTTTTACATCACCGTCGATGGGCAGGTGAACCACCTGTACGATCCCAATAATCCGCCAGATATCATCACCACGAAGGGCGCGGTTGAGGACTGGACGATCGAGAATCACACCGCTGAGGTCCACGAATTTCACATGCACCAGATTCACTTCAAACTGTTAGAAGTGAACGGCGTGCCGGTGCCCAAGAAGCAACAGCAATTCTACGATACGTTTCAAGTACCATACTGGGATGGAGTCTCTCAGCCCTATCCCAGTATAAAAGTGCGGATGGATTTCCGGGGGGCGGTGATTGGCGATTTCGTCTACCACTGCCATATCCTCGACCATGAAGATCTTGGAATGATGGCCATCATTCGGGTCAAGCCTGCCAAATGAGACCCGTCCGTCTCCACAAATCCCTCAGCTTCGCATTGGGGGTGGCCGCGATTGCATTTGCGGTCGCTCTGCAATCGAGAGCGGAGCAGCTTCCGTCCATCCCGCCGTCCGTCGCCGGTCATTTCAGCCTGGAGGATCTGAACGGCAGGACAGTCACGGATACCGATTACCGGGGCAAATGGCTGCTCATTTATTTCGGATACACCTATTGTCCCGACGTTTGCCCGACCGTGCTCAATGAGATCGGCACGGCCCTGAACGAACTCGGACCAGCGGCCGGAAAAGTACAACCGATCTTCATCACGATCGATCCTGCCCGGGACAAGACTTCCGTGATGAAAGCCTACCTCAAATCGTTCGATCCGCGCATTATCGGCTTGCGCGGTGACGGCGAAGAAATCGAGGCGGCCGCGAAGTCATTTCACGTCTACTACCAGCCGCGCTCCCTCGGCAACGGGCAATACACTGTCGACCACAGCGGGTTTTTGTACCTAATTGATCCGCATGGAAAGTTTGCCAGCCTCCTCACCGCTAGCCTCCCGGGCCACGAAATTGCGCAGGAACTGCGCAAGCAGGTCAAATAGTGACGCCGCCTTTCCTCGTTGCCGGTGTGACGCTTATGGCCGCGCTGACCGTTTCTGCGTTAGCAAGCGCGGGGTTATCGGCCGTGCATTTTGCCAACGCCGATAACGATGCCTCTGTCAGCAACGGCAAGCAGCTCTATCGCGAGGAATGCTCTTCCTGTCACGGGCGGAGCCTGGAGGGTCAGCCGTTATGGCAGTTGCAGGATCAATATGCCGGGCGCCGTGCGCCGGCGCACGATTCGAGTGGCCATACCTGGCAGCACTCTGACGAAGACCTGTTCCACATGACGAAATTCGGGCGCTTCCCTCAGGCGCCCAAGGGCATGAAATCCTACATGCCCGCGTTCGAGAAGCGCTTGAGTGACGCGCAGATTGTGGACGTTCTCGCCTTCATCAAGTCGCGCTGGCCGCTGGGGTTGAGAGTCTCCCAATCCATGCTCAATCCCGGCTTTGCCGGAATGCCGCACGATGCCGACAAGGTCGAGTGGACGTTGCCGCCCACCTGTACCGCGGCGTATCAACGGTGGAAAGTTATCTCCCGTTGATTGACGCGCTCGTCAGGATTTGAGATCTCTTCGGAAGGCCACAACATCGGCCCCGCGACGGAGAAGCATCTCGAGGGTCGCTGCCAGCTGTTCAGGGCTGAACGGCTTGTTGAGCAACACGCCTTCGCGAAATCCTTCCGGCAACGCATCGCGGCCATATCCAGTGACAAAGGCAAAGGGAATGTTCCGCCGCGTGAGGGTCATGGCGAGCTCCTCCACGCGTTCGCCGGAGAGATTGGTGTCCAGCAGAGCGGCATCGCATTCGGTGTGCGAAACCAGGTCCTTGGCTGCATCGAGATTGCCAGCCGTCCCGGCAATCTCCGCGCCCGCTTCACTCAGGCTTTGCTCCATGTCCATGAGGATCAGCGGCTCATCCTCGACAATGATGATGCGCCTGCCTTCCAAGGGCGACCGCTGTGTTTTGGGTACGATCGACCATTCGGGTGAATGATTCTGCATTGGGTACCGCTGTTGGGCCATGTACCAGTCCTGCGGCAATGGAAGTTGCAACTCGCAAGAGAACCCCGCAGCCGCATAGTGCAGCGTCGCATCGCCGCCGCGCGCGCGCAAGGTTTCTTCAATCAGGGTAGTTCCGAACCCACGGTTTCGCGATGCCGTCACTGTCGGTCCTCCGCTCTCGCGCCATTCGATCAGAAGTACGCTGGCATTCGCACTGCGCAGGCGCCAGCTGATGGAGAGTTCGCCGTCCGCCTTGGAGAGCGCACCGTACTTGCGCGCATTCGTTGCGAGCTCGTGCAAAATGAGTGACAGGTGGACGGACGATTGACGGTCAAGCGTCAGCAGCGGGCCGGACAGGGACACGCGTTTGTCGGCTTCCGAACCGAGAAGGACCTGATCGCGCACGATCTCGCCGATGTCCGCGTATTCGAATGAAGTTCGACTCAACAGCGTATGCGTGCGGGCGAGAGCCTGAATGCGCCCGCCAAAGCTTGCGGCGAATTCACGGGGACTATTCGCGCGACTTGCCGACTGAGTGGCGATGGCCTGCACGATCGCCAGGGTGTTCTTGACGCGGTGATTCAGCTCTTCGACTAGGAGTTGTTGCAGCCGCTCTGCCTTCTTGCGTTCGGTGATGTCGCGCGCCACTTTCGCTGCGCCCACAATATTCCCCCACTGATCGCGGATAGGAGATACGGAAAGCGAAATATCGATGCGGCGCCCATTCTTGGCAACACGTACCGTCTCGAAGTGATCGACACGCTCGCCGCGCCGAAGCTTGGCCAGAATCTGCTCCTCCTGTTCGTGCAGCTCCGGCGGAACGATTCTGGTTATGTGCTGGCCAATGATTTCGTCCGGCTCAAAACCAAAGATGCGCGTCGCGCCTGCGTTCCAGGAGGTGATCCGGCCCATCAGCGTCTTGCTGATGATCGCGTCGTCGGACGAAATTACGATGGCGGCGAGCTTCGCCAGCTCGACTTCGGTGTTGAAGCGTTCCGTGATATCGGTCATCACGTTGATGGCGCCGGTCACGTTGCCGTCGGCATCGCGCAATTGAGTCGGATAGGGCTGATAAATCACGCGCGTGCCGTCGGGACGTTCCGCGATGGCGGTCGCGCCGCGGACCGGCTCACCCGTCCTCAGCGTCTGCGCCAGGGGTCCCTCATCGTGTTGCAATGGGGTGCCGTCCGGCGAAAATAATTTCCAGGCGCCGTTCCATTTCACGCTGCCGATCTGCGGGCGACGACCCCACAATTCGGCGGCCGCATCGTTGTAATAGACAATGCAACCGTCCGCGTCTGTTACGTAAACGGGAACCGGCAGCGTATCCAACAGGGCAAACGAAGAGCTAATCAAATGACGATCCGTCCCGGGGCCACTGTAGAACACTTGGCCGAGAAAATGGGTTCCCGGATTCGGATGTTCAACTGATCGTCACCACGCGGATGTCGCCAGTGCGGCTGAGAATGTCGACCACGACGTCCCTTCCGTGCCGTTGGAGCAGAAGGTCAATCCTGCCGCCGCCAATTGCGAGATTTCGAATCTGAATATCGTCGACAAAGGATGGGAGGAGCGGACGCTCGAACCGGACTTCGGACCGCCTGTGGTCGAGCGTCATCCCCAGCGACGCTTCAATCAGCGAAAGCGGCGTGCCGCTCGCCCATGCCTGCGGCGCACACGCAACGGGATAGAGTGTTGGACCGCTGTCCGGCCGCCGCGGGAATCCGCAAAACAGCTCCGGCAGGCGCATTTCCATGTAATGCACGGCATCGAATAATGCGGTGAACACCTTCAGGACGCTGTCTTTCAATCCATAATGTCCGAAGCCGAGCGCGATGAGTGCGTTGTCATGCGGCCAGACCGAGCCATTGTGATACGACATCGGATTGTATCGCTTTTCACCCGTGTTCAGGGTGCGGATGCCCCAGCCGGAAAAAGCATCGCGCCGCATCAGGGTAGCGGCAAGTTTGCGGCCGCGCGCAGCCGATGCTATACCGCCGAACAGCGCGTGTCCGGCGTTCGAACTGCGGACGCGGCACGGTTTCTTGTCACCATCCAGCGCCAAGGCATAGGACGCGATATCCTCGCACCAGAATGTCTCTTCGAATCGCTTGCGGAGTGTTTCTGCCTGCTGATCGAGTGCATCCGCTCGATTCAGATCGCCGAGTGCACGCGCGAGTTTCGAGGCGAGTCGTTTCGCTGCGAACACATAAGCCTGCACTTCGCATAGTGCGATCGGGCCCGTGGCCAGCGATCCGTCCGCGTGCGAGATGGAATCTTTGGAGTCCTTCCAACCCTGATTGTTGAGGCCATCGGAACCCTTTTGCTGGTATTCGACGAAGCCATCGCCGTCGATGTCGCCGCAGCGGTCGATCCAATCGATGGCAGCCTGAATGTTTGGCCATAGCGCGGCGATGGTATCGCGGTCGCCGGTGCGTTCGAAATATTTGCCGGCCAACAGTACGAACAGCGGCGTGGCATCCACGCTACCGTAGTAATGTTTGAACGGGACCTCGCCCAGCCCCGCCATCTCACCGCGCCGGATTTCATGCAGGATCTTCCCCGGCTCAGCTTCCGCCTGCGCGTCGAAATCGCTGGCCTGATGCGCGGCGAGGAAGCGCAGCACACCGCGCGCAACGCTCGGATCAAGCCACAGCATTTGCAGCGCGGCAATAATGCCGTCGCGGCCGAAGGCGGTCGAAAACCATGGGATGCCCGCATAAGGGTAAGGTCCCTGCGGTGTTTCCGTAACGAGCATGTAGAGATCGGCGACGGATCGGCACAGAACCTGGTTCAGCAGGGTATTGGAGGTGCTGACCGTCGCGGCGTCGTGCGCCTTCCGGCGCAGTGACTTTCGCGCAGCCCGGAACGCCGGCAGGAATTTCTGACCTCCAATTCGCGCAGAGGTGCCGAACGTCATCGACACAAAGAGCGCGGTCCGCTCGCCCGGGCCGAGTTCGAGCTCGAAGGCGGCATGATGCTGATCGAGAAGGGAAGGCGTCGGCGCAAAACGCAGCTGAGTATAGCGGTCCAGATTGTCCAGGCCCTTGTAGTGGAACATGGCGCGATCTGCTGCGCATCGTTCGCCGTGGCAGGCGCCGCGACGGGGCCGGTGCAGGCCACGTACTTCGAACAAATCGGCAAAATCGGCGGCAAACCAAAGGAGCAGGCGCGTGTGATGTGGGCGGGAGTCGAAATTCTGAACCGCGATCCGCTCATAGCAGGCGCTGTTCCAGAGAAATTTCGTACGCACCAAATGCAGGGTCTCGCGGGTGAGCGCGAGTTCGCCGTCGCGGTAAATATCGGGGTTGGCGAGGTCGGCAGTCAGGACGGCGTTGTCGTCATGTATCGTCGAACTCAACAGGAGTGGACGGTGTCCCTCAATCAGCAGATAGCAGCCGGAGAGATAGCGGGTGTCCTCGTGGAAGATCCCCGCCGGATTCTGCGCTGCGTTCAGAATGTCGCCGTGCTGGTCGAACATCGCGAACGTGTCGCCGTGTTTCAGCGTACGTGGCCACAGTTCCTGGAACGATGCCGTCGCCGCGATATAGAATGGCGCAGCGGCTTCTTCGCCGGCCTGTGCGCCTGCAATGTTTTCAGGCTTGTTCATCGGCGATTTGTCCCATCGCCCCGAAATCCGTGAGGCTTATGCGGCCTCGGTTGCTTCGAGCCGCGACTCGAGCAGCCGACTATACACATCCAAATATTTCGAAGTCATCCGCTCGACCGTGAATCGTTGCTCGAAGCGGCGGCGAATCTGTCCCCGATCGAGCGCATCGAGCTGCTGCAGCGCCTGCACAGCTTCGTCGACATTGCCGACAATAAACCCTGTGACACCATCTTCCACAATTTCGGGTACCGAGCCGCAATTGTAGGCGATGACTGGGCTCCCGCAGGCCGCGGATTCGATCATCACGAGTCCAAAGGGTTCCGGCCAGCAGATGGGGAAAAGAAGGGCCTTTGCCTGGCCAAGGAACTCGTTTTTCTCGCGGTCGCCGATCTCGCCGATGAACTCCACATGACGACTTGCGCGAATGAGCGGACGCACGCGCGACTCGTAATAGCACCGGTCCTGCATATCGATTTTGGCGGCTATTTTGAGCGTAATCCCCGAGCGCTCGGCGATCTCGATGGCATCCTCAATTCCTTTTTCCGGGCAAATCCGCCCTAGGAACGCGAAATAATCGCCACCATTGCCGGGCCGAAAGAGGTCTTTCGACATGCCATGGTGTACCGTGGCGATCCAGTTGACCGGCGGCATGGGCTTGCGCTGCGCGTGCGAAATCGACACGAGCGGGAGGTCCGGAAAGGCGCGGTAGAAAGGATGCAGATCGGGAAGATCGAGCCGCCCATGCAGCGTTGTGACCATCCGGTCGGCCATGGCGCGGAACAGCGGGTAATGGACGAGCTCGATGTGAAAGTGGATAACGTCGAACTCTTCGGCCCGCTCGTACACCCGGTCGATCAGGAGGCAGTTATAGGGTTGTGCATCGCGGATTTGCGGATCGAGCCTGAGGGCACGCGGTACTACCGCCGCGAGTTCGCCCCGGGTTTTGGAATCGCCGCTGGCAAACAACGTGACTTGGTGGCCCCGGCGAACCAGGTCTTCCGTTAGCCAAGAGACAACCCGCTCCGTCCCGCCGTAAAGCGTGGGGGGCACACTCTCGGCCAGGGGCGCAACTTGCGCGATCCTCATGAGCGACACCCTTGTGAAGCGACTGGGAGGAGAAATTCCAACCCTCGCCTTTTTCTAACTGCCTGAAAGGGCGTCCGGTTCCGCGATTGCGGCCGAAATGCGCGTGATCAGTGCGTCGGCCTTAATTCGTTTGGCGCAATGGCGTGTATCGTTCCACAGAATTCGCAGCGCGCGCGAATAATGCCATCCGGATCGGCGAGGCCCCGACGATCCTGGTCCGAATAGGAGCGCAGAATGCGGGCAATGCGGGCGCCATCGCAGCTGCAATGAAAATCGAGGGGCTCCGGCGCGTGGACCCGTACGTCATCTTCGTGAAACAGCCGCCACAGCAAGTCTTCCGCTGCCAGATCGGTATCCAGCAATTCCATGTCTGCGATTGTCCCGAGAAACATCGATAGGCGATTCCAGTCGTCTTCCGACCTATTTTGTTCCGGGATGGCCTGTAGCATGATGCCGCCGGCGCGCCAGGCGGGTGTCCTGTCACCGGGTACGTAGGCCGGCGCCGCGGCCAGCCGGATGATCGTCGGCAATTGCTCGGACTGCGAGAAATAGGCTTCCGCTGACGCGGCGATGCTATCCGGCGACAGCGGAACGATGCCCTGATAGCTCTGGTCGCCCAGCTTGGGCTCAATGGTGATGCACAGAACGCCCGCGCCCGCCAGATTGCGAAACGCGCGGGCCTCTTCTCCAAGCGCGGCCACCTTGGCCTCATCAACCCGCGCATACCCGCGTACGCCAGCACAATCCCGGCCCTCCTCGGCTCCGTAATAATCCACGGTGAGGAGGTCCATCGGTCCGGAGGTCTTGGCCTGCAGGGTGAGGCGGCCGTCCAGCTTCAGCGAGGAACCGAGCATGGTGGTGAGCACCAGCGCTTCTCCGAGCGTGCGGCCTGCGGATTCCGGCAATTCATGCGCCGACAGGGCGCGTGCCGAGACTGATTCAAGCCGGACCACGCGCCCGCGAATGCCCAGGTGCGGCATCGAGAACGGCAGTACGAAATCCGCCGCCGGCGCGGGGGTGTAGGTCTGGGGTGCAGTCATTACTGACGAGTTGGAAAGGCCAGCGGCTTTTTCAATTGGGCCCGATCGAGCCCGTGAGGCACTGACCGGGCCGTGAAGGAATGTCGAAGAGTCACGCAGCCAAACCTGGTGCGCTGATTGGCAACACGGACTTACCCCCTTTGTCCAATTGATCGGCCAGCCCCAAGATATGCCGCGCCAGCACAAAATATCCAGCGCGGGAAAAATGCGTGCCGCTCACCATGTGCTCCATCGGAATTACCCCGCTCGTATCAATGAAGTGAAATCGGGCAGAGTGCTTCTCACAGTAGTTCCGGCACATCGCATTGAAGGCCGCTCTACGTCTTGATCGGGGTCCAGTCTTTTCGCCCATATGACAGCCGAGGACAAACACGCTGCAGGTTTCGCTACTCCTGCTTCTCACCGCGTCTATTGATGCCAGGATTCGATCCAGTCTCTCATCATCGTCGATCGCCGTTTCAAAAATATTTTGATCAAACCACTCTGGGTTCTTCTCGCGAATTGCCTTCGCAAATTTCGGAATCATACGAATATCGATGCCATCTTTGGTCCTGTAGTAATCTCCATTCATGGCAGGACGCATAGAAAGTATGATCAAATCTGAGGAAACTAGACCATTATCGAAGCGAACCGCATCCTCATAAGACCAGCAGGGAATTCGCCTTATGATCTCCGAATCCCGAATTCTTGCACGATCGCCGAGAATGAATCCCGGGTCCTCGTAGCGTACCTTCGTCTCATCTTCGGCGGCACGGTTGACGAATTCAAGCCGGTTTGCGCTACAATAGGTCGCGACCTGCAGTAGGTCACATCCGCCAAGCAGCATTAGCTTGCGATCCGCCCTTTTTGACTCACCACCCTCCTGCTGAGCTGATGTATTGATCCAATTGATCTTTTGGTGCGAGCGCAAGCCATATGAAACTGGCGCAACAATATCGATCTCAGGCTGTTCCAACAGCTCGTAGACGTATTGCTCAATTCCCATATTCATGGTGCGACAAGAAAAGACAAAATGCACTAGTTTGTTCACCAGAGCCGTGCGCCGAAGCAGAAAGAAGCCTATGAGTCCGTAGTCGCCATAGGCGTCTGTGGCGCGAATGCAGCCGGCATGGTGGCCGAATCGCTCGTTCAGCAACTTGCGAAACCTTTCGAGTTCCGCCGGTGTATTCAAGCGTTTCTTGGTATAGTTCAGCTGATTTGTTCGATTTATTAGTTCCACGATCCGATCGAGGTGGGGATCGATATCGTAATCGATTGTGACCATGATGTTGCTCAAACGAAGGAATTCTTCATTGGATAGTGCACTGGCGTTCCGCTCTTCCACCTTTCGCTGGAGAAACCGGTACTGGTTGAGTCGCTTGAGTTCGGGATCCGGTTTGCCTGCGCAGTGCGGATGATCCAGAAGCGAACCCAAGCTCGTTTCTGGATGGGCCGTCATAATTCCTGGATTGAAGAACCTTACTTCCTCGAGATTGGACGGATTATCGTCGATGAAGAGCACGTTCTCGGGCCGCAACGCAGCGCCTTCGATCATGTCCGCCACGGCCTTGCCCTTTGGACTGAAGCTGATGGCCGGGAACACGAAATAGTCCCAGACACCCAATTCCGTCAGCTTGGCTTTGGCGGCCTCGGGGTCGTTCTTCGAACAGATGGAATTGATGATGCCGCGTTTAGATAGCTCAATTACCCGCTCGGCGTTGCCGGGAATGGGCGTGATGCCGCCTTCTGTCAGCGTGCCGGTCCAGAAGGTGTCATCTAGGTCCCAGATGACCAGTTTCACTTTGTTTTCGAGCATGCCCCCTCTTCCCGCGCGATCGGTTGGCCGATGTTCTCTCGGACTTGAGCTGATTTTGCAGGTATCCTAGCGTACTGCAACTGTGCGGTAAGTGTAGCAACGGAGGGGAAGCGTGGCGTGCCAGCCGGCTATACCTAACTTCGATATGAGCGGCATCGACGGGCCGGACTTCATTTGCGTAGGAATGCCGAAAGCCGGGACTGGGTGGCTTTATGACCAACTCCAGTGCCATCCGGCTTTCTGGATGCCGCCGGTAAAGGAGATCCTTTATTTAAATAGGAAGACGGGGCGAATTCCGTTGGATGGCCGGCGCGGCGGCCGCACCGTACGAAAACTGATCAACTCCGTCAGGCGAGGGGAGGACACGGTAATTCAAGGCCGGGATCGCTCACGCGATCTCGGATTCGTGCAAACGGCGACAGAATGCAATGGTCAAGCCTTCGGGCTGGATCGATACATTTCACTGTTCCGATTCAAAGGTGAGCTGCTCTCCGGTGATATCTCGCCGATGTACACAGAGTTGGATGTTGGCGTTATCGAGGAGCTTGCCGAGCGGCTTCCTGATACCAAGCTCCTTTTGATTGCGAGAGATCCGGTCGCGCGTGCATGGTCCCGAATATCGATGAACAATCGTGGAGGCAAGTTCGATCTGAGCCTTTTGGACGACGCTAAACGGTTTCGATCCTATCTCGAAACCTCCAGTTACATTCAGGGGAAATCATTTCCAACATTGATTGTCGAACACTGGCGCCGGCATGCCCCGCGCATGGCGTTTCGTACTTTTCTTTTCGATGACATCGCGGCGGAGCCGGACAAGGTGAGACAGGAGATATGGTCCTACCTCGGAGCCGATCCTCACGCGCCGGTCATTTTACCCGCTGACTACAATCGGAAAGCGAAGGTAAAGAAACTGGATATGCCATCGGCAATCAAAGAAGTTCTGGTGGAATTTTTTGCGAACGAAATCAAGGCGTGCGCGGAAATGTTTGGCGGCCGTGCACGAGAATGGAGCGCAAGATACGGCTTATCATAAGTCGTAACTGAACAATACCGTTCCACACCATCTCAAAATCGCCTTCTCTCGTGGCGGCCGTTGTCCGCTTTTCGAAACCGCGAATTGCGGGCAGTAATGCCGCTACGCAGCGATGCATGCTATCTCGCCGGCGCGAATTGATAAATCACTTCTCTCGCCGGCGATGCGACAGCAGACCAGAACCGGCCGCCTGCGGCATCTGGGGGGGAAAGATGACATGAAACTGTCGCGCCGAATTACGAGAGGCACCATTTCAGAATTGCTTTCTGGGCGTGGAGGCGGTTTTCGGCTTCGTCGAAGACTGCGGATTGCGGGCCGTCGATTACTTCATCAGTAACTTCCTCGCCGCGGTGCGCGGGCAGGCAATGCATAAAGATCGCGTCCCTCGCCGCGCGCCCCATCAACCGCGCATTCACCTGATAACGCTTCAGCAGATTGTGACGTCTGGTCGTGTCCTCATCGCCCATCGACACCCAGGCGTCCGTCACCACGCAATCGGCGCCTGAGACCATCTTCTCTGGGTCCCCGCTGAACACGACGTTGGCGCGGTTCTCTTTCGCCCATTCGCGCAGGTTCTCGCGCGGTGCCAGTTCATGGGGCGTGGCGATGTTCAGCTTGAATCCGAACCGCGCCGCGGCGTGAATCCATGAAGCGAGCACGTTGTTTGCATCGCCCGTCCACGCTATCGTCGCGCCCTCAATCGACCCGCGCTTCTGCTCGAACGTCATCACATCGGCCATCACTTGGCATGGATGAGAAAGCTTGGTGAGTCCGTTGATGACGGGAATGGTGGCGTCCGCCGCCAGCTCCTTCACCATCTCGTGGTCGAGCAGGCGGATCATTACCGCGTCGACATAGCGCGAGAGAACCCGCGCGGTGTCGGCGATCGTCTCCTCGCGCGCGAGTTGCATATCGCTGCCAGACATCATCAAGGTCGTGCCGCCAAGTTGCCGCATGCCAACGTCGAATGAAATCCGCGTGCGCGTGGAGTGCTTGTCGAAAACGAGCGCGAGCACGCGGCCCATCAGCGGCGCGTCCTTGTCCATGGCGCCATGCGGCGCTCCTTCGCGGTGCGCTTTTCGCTCGCGCGCTTCTGCAATAATCCCGCGCAACGTCTCGGAATCCCAATCGGCAATGTCGATAAAGTGTTTGGTCACCCCGCGACCGCCTCCTTTGCGGCTTCAAACTCGCGGGCCGCTGCCGACAATTTCTCCATCGCCTCGCGCACGTGAGAGTCTTCAATAATCAGCGGGGGAAGGAGACGGACGACATTATCGCCGGCGGCGATGGCGAGCATGCCGTGGGCACGCAACGCCTCGATGAATTCGGAGTTCGGCACGCGCATCTTCAAACCGAGCATCAGGCCCTGCCCGCGCAGGTCTTCGAAAATAGACGGGTGATCGGCGATCAGCGACGAGAATTGCTGCTTGGCGTAATTGCCGACGTGCTGTACGCGATCGAGAAATCCCGGCGCCATTACTACGTCCAGCACCGCATTACCCACTGCCATGGCCAGCGGATTGCCACCGAAGGTGGTGCCATGTGTGCCCGTGGTCATGCCTTTTGCGGCTTCGGCCGTTGCGAGGCACGCGCCGACCGGAAATCCGCCGCCGATGCCCTTCGCGATGGCCATGATGTCAGGCTCGACGCCCGCCCATTCATGCGCGAACAGTTTGCCGGTGCGGCCGATGCCGGTTTGAATCTCATCAAAGATGAGCAGCATTGCGCGCTCATTGCACAGTCGCCGCAAGATCCGAAGAAATTCCGGCAGCACCGGGCGCAAGCCGCTTTCGCCCTGAATGGGCTCGATGAGCAGCGCAGCCGTCGCATCCGAAATCACCGCAAGCAGCGCCTTCTCGTCGCCAAGCGGAACCTGATCGAAGCCTTCCACCTTCGGCCCGAAGCCTTCGAGATATTTCGGCTGTCCGCCGGCCGCGATTGCCGCCAGTGTGCGGCCGTGAAAGGCGCCTTCGAAGGTGACGATGCGGAAGCGCTCGGCTGCTCCGTTTGCAAAATGATAACGCCGCGCGGTTTTGATCGAACATTCGATCGCCTCGACGCCGGAATTGGTGAAGAACACGGTCTCGGCAAACGTCGCGTCGATGAGCCGCTTGGCGAGCTTCTCCTGGCCCGGAACGCGATAGAGATTGGACGTATGCCAGACCTTGCCCGCCTGCTCGCGCAACGCTTCGACGAGATGCGGGTGCGCATGGCCCAGCGCATTCACCGCTACGCCCGCGCCGAAATCGAGATAGCGATTGCCGTTCTCGTCGAAGAGATACGCGCCCTCCCCGCGCACGAACGCCACATCCGCGCGCGCATAGGTGGGCAAAAGCGACGGGAAGCTCATGCGACGCTCCAGCGGAAGGCCAATGCGGCCTTATCTGCGTTGCCGGAACCCGTCAAGCAACCGTGCGGAGTTAGACTTTGTCTGCGTAAATCAGGCGGCCGGGGCCGAGCCGTTCCAGCACTTCGGGAAGATTCGCCGTCGCCAAAGCAAAGCAACCCTCGCTGCGGCCGAGAACGCCGTGCGCGCGCGCCATCTCGGGGCTTACGTACCAGGCGCCATGCACCACGATAGCGCGGCCGAGCGCATTGCTGTTGCTTCCATCCAATCCTGTCAGCCGGATGGAACGGCCATGCACACCGATATACATGCCGTCCGTACGATATGCGCCTTCCGATGTCGCGTGAGATCCTGCCGCATTTGAAAAGCGCTCGAGCCAGCCCGTGTGCCTGGGATCCGATCCGCGCCCATGCGCAACGAGATAGGACCGCATGTTGCCGCTTGCGAGGTTGACGATATGAAAGCGCGGCGCGCGTGACGGCAACGAAAAATCCGCGATCGCGATTACGTCACGATGAGCAATTGTTCCCGCGTGCCGATCGAGCGCGGAGAGCGCCCGCCGCATTATACCAGGCGCGACACCACCTGTACCTGCAATTGCTTCCAGTGGTGGAAGCGCTGCGGCCAAAGCCAAGCCCGCACCCGATACGAGCAAAGAGCGTCTGCAGACGTTCATTGCGTTCGACTCCCGAAAGCTATCTTCTGATGAGATGGCTTCTCGCCCCAGCACATCAGATGTGTTGCGCGTACACTAATATAACGGCGCAACTTCTGCAATTAAATCTATGCAAAGGGGCGGCTCATTCGTTGCGGTCTCTCGCGCATTATAGGAATGACCGGATGCATTGGACGCAAGAATGCGAAAGGCTTTCGTCACGGCTTTGCTTTTTGTTATGGCATTGGCGGAATTATCGCATGCAGCGGCCGGGGATGAAATTTCGATCACGGCGATGGATGTGAGTCGGCTGACGCCCGGCGAATTCATCTGGAAGCCATGGCTCGCGCCGGATGGCGCTATGTCCATTACCATCAATCTTCGTACGCAGCGAGCCTCTGTTTACCGCGACGGCGTGCGCATCGGCGCGACGACGATCTCAGCCGGCAAGCGCCGCCATCGAACGCCGACAGGCGTGTTCCACATTCTGCAGAAAATGAGGGTGCACCGCTCGAAGAAATACGACAACGCGCCGATGCCGTTCACGCAGCAATTCACGCGATGGGGCGTCGCCCTGCACGGCGGCATCGTTCCCGGATATCCCACATCCCACGGCTGTGTGCATCTTCCGCGCACTTTCGCGAGACTCCTGTACGAAGAGACTTCGATCGGCACGACTGTCGTGGTCACGAACACCAGCCCCACTCTCTCCACCGATCACAATCCGCCATTCAAGATTTCAGCGACGGAAACGGGTGCCGATTCGACACGCTGGCCGGTTGCTCAAATGCCTGAGGAACAGGATACAGCGCGCTAAATTTCCGCAGGCTTGCGCGTGCCGCAGACTGTGAACTGGAAAAGCAGGCGCTACGGCGTGAATTTGTAAATCGCGCCGTCGTCGCCGTCGCCGCCATGCACGGTTGCACCGTAGAAACTGCCGGCGCCGTCTCCCACCATCCCGTTGTAGGCGTACTCGCCGTCGGGCGGGCCGGTGAAGCTGTGCACCACGCTCTCGGTCCATTTGTGGTGCGCGCCGGGCACGAGCTTGAAGATGGTGCCGTCGTTGTCCGCGCCGCCTTCGCTGGTCGTGCCGTAGAGATTGCCCGCCGCATCGAAGTTCACGTTCGCGATCGAGCCCTGGCCGTCGGCGCCGCCCGCGAAGCTGTAGAGCACGCGCTCCCTCCATGCTCCGCGCGCAGGCGAAAGTTCATACACCGCGCCGAGATTGTTAGCACCGTCGTAATAGGTTGTGCCGTAAAGGTTCCCGAGGGCGTCGAACGTCAGACCGCCATAGGGAAATCCGGCATCCGGTGTGCCGAAGAACGAATAAAGGGTCCGGAATTTCCATTTTCCTTTGGCATTGAGGTGAAGCTCGTAGACTGTGCCGTCGCCATTTGCGCCACCAGCCGTCGCCGCGCCATAGAGAGCGCCGTCATGCAGCACCAGCGCACCGGCCGAGCCACCGGCGCCGTCCGCGCCGCCGGTGAAGGCGTGAATAACTTTGAATTTGTAGCTGCCGCCTCGGGCAGGTTTCATTTCGTAGATGGTACCCGCACCATAGGCCCCGCCCACCGGCGCCATACCGTAGACATTCCCTGCGTCGTCCAGCGTGAGCCGCGCACCGGGGCCGGCGCCGTCGTCTCCGCCCGTGAAGGTGTGAATGACACTTTGCGTCCACACGCCGCCATTGTTGGTGAGCTTGTAGGCGACCCCGCAGCCGCCTTCACAACCGCCGCCGCCGCCTGTCACCGCGGTGCCGTAGAGGTTGCCCCGGGCGTCGAGCATGACGCCCTTGTACGGCTCTGCGCCGTCTGCCCCACCGCTGAAGTTGTAGAGCACGGAATGACTCCACGTGCCATTGCCGTTCGGATGTAGCTGCCAGACCGTGCCGCTTGCGTGCGTGCCGCCCTGCACCGTCGTGCCGTAGAGGTTGCCCGCAGCGTCCATGACGAGATCGGTGTCGGCGTATTCGCCGTCGGCACCGCCGTCGAAGCTGTAGATGACGGTCGTGCTTGCGGCCTGTGCAGGGATCGTCGCCAACGCGCATGCAGCCACGGAACCGAGCAGGAAAGGCAGGGCCGTTTTCATCGAAAATCCCCCAGTTGGCTGGGCGAGCCTAACACCTGTCTCCGGGCTCAGGCCACCATTCGGCACTGCGACGCGTCTTGGCCCTCGAAAATTCCCTCCGGGGATGCGTATTCTGGCGCGACTTGACGGAGGCGGACGGTGGCGATCGATGCACAGGCGCGAGGCGGGCTGCCGATCCTGCGGCCGCTGATGAGCCGGCCCTATCTGCTCACGGGAATTGCTTCCGGCATTATCGCCTATTTCGTAGCTGGCGCGTGGCTCGAGCGTGCCACCACGCGCGCATTGATCGGCTGGGATGCGGGCGTCATCGTATTCCTTGCCCTCATCTTCTTCCTTTACATGCCCCGCGCCGATATCGCGCGCATGAAAGAAAAGGCCATCGAGCATGATGAAGGCGGCCGCTTTATCCTTCTGCTTACGCTTTTCGCCGCCGTCGCCAGCGTGGGCGCGCTGATCGCGGAACTCGCGATCGGGAAAGGCAGCCCCGGCGTCGAGATCCGCATCGCGCTTGCGGCCGGCACCGTCGTGCTGTCCTGGCTGTTCGTGCAGGTCGTCTTCGCGCTACACTACGCGCACGTGTACTACCTCGCCGAGGAAAGCGGAGCGCTGAAGGGCGGGCTCGATTTCGGCGAGTGCGGTGAGCCCGACTACTGGGATTTCGTGCATTTCTCGCTGGTGCTGGG
>DATJGT010000045.1:0-3348 GCA_035494695.1 Rhizomicrobium sp.
GCACCCGAGATCCGCGAGTTGATGGAATTGATGCGCTCACCAGAAGTCCACGGCGTTGTCGCCAAGGAGTTCTCCCGACTCATGCGGCCCGAAAACTTTGGCGATTACTTTCTATTGCAGCACTTCGCCGACACCAAGACGATCCTGTACCTCCCGGAAGGACCAATTGATCTCGGCAGCAAGATCGGCCGACTGATGGGTGGAGTGCGAGCGCTGTTCGCGGGCGTCGAACGCGAGGAGATTCGCGAGCGCGTTTTTCTGGCGAAGGAGGAAAAACGCCGCCGTGGCGAAAACCCGCAGAGTGCGATCTGCCTGCCGTTCGGAGTCGGCTACGAGAAGGGACGTGGGTGGTTCTACACCGCCGAGGCGGAGCGTGTGCGTGAAGCATTCCGCATGCTGCTTGCAGGCGAGCACAGCTACAACGCCATCGGTACGGCCGTAGGTATTGAGCCGGTGAACCTTCGAATCATCCTCCGTAATCCGATCTATTCAGGCTGGCGGGTGATCGACAAGAAGCGGGACCAATCCCCGGCAGCCCTGCGGGTTCGTGCAGGAGGTCGACAGGGTGACCGTCCAAAGATCGCCAGAGCCCCCGACGAGGTGATCCGCGTTCGTGTGATCGCGGAGCCGCTGGTCTCGGAGGAGCAGTTCGAGCAAGCACAGCAGATCATGGCGATAAAGCGCACGAAACACTGGCGCGCCAATCCCAACCACGTCTCACCCTATGCCTATCACGGACACCTCATTTGCGCCGTCTGCGAAGAGCTCGTTTATACGTACTCCAACTCCCGCGGCGGCCACTACTACGTCTGCAAGGCGAAGCAGTACCCGAAGCAGGCCGGGCACAAGTGCGACACCTCGTACATGCGACGTGAGGCTCTTGAACCGCAGCTCGATTCCCTGTTTTCGTTCCGGCTCACCGACCGGGGTTTCCTGCAGGGGATTGTCGATGAACACGAACGGCGACAACACGCTGGATCCGAAACCGCTGCCGGCAACCGAATCGCGACCGAAATCGCTAGCCTCGAGGCCAAGAAGCAGAGGGTGCTGGATGCTTTTTTTGAGGGTGTGATCAGCGCGGCGGAACGTTCGACCCGGATCGATGCCATCGAGCGAGACCTGGCAGTGAATCTGTCCCTGTTGACGAAGCACGTCCCCGTTCCATCAGTCACCGCGGAGACGCTAGACGCGATCTGCACTGCCTTCTATGAATGGGAGTTCCTGTCGGTCCCTGAGAAACGTCGCATCCTCGCGGCGACAGTGCCCGAAATCCGCGTTGCCAACTCCGTGATTCATGGAATCGCCCTCAATTTGGGAGCACAGCGTCAGGACGAGATGAACCGCATGGGCACGGGTTCATCGCCGCTGCGAGCATGAAGCGCGAGGGAAACGTCAGAGACATGGACGCGCGCGCGATCGACACAATGCCGTCTTCCAGCGGCTGCCTCATCACTTCCAGCACGTTGCGCGGAAACTCGGGCAGCTCGTCAAGAAAGAGCACACCATTGTGCGAGAGCGAAACCTCGCCCGGACGCGGAATGATGCCGCCGCCGATCAGGCCCGCGTCGGAAATCGTGTGGTGCGGCGCCCGAAAAGGCCGCACGCCGACCAGTCCCGCCTTGTGGTCGAGCACGCCGGCTACGCTGTGAATCTTGGTGGTTTCGAGCGCTTCCTCGAAGGTCAGCGGCGGCAGGATCGTGGGGATGCGCTTGGCGAGCATTGTCTTGCCGGATCCCGGCGGACCGATCATGAGGATGTTGTGTCCGCCGGCGCATGCGACCTCGATGGCGCGCTTGGCAGTCTGCTGTCCGCGAACGTCTTTGAAGTCGACGGAGAGTACCTGCGCCTGGCCGAGAACTTCCGCCGCGTTCACGCGTAGCGGGACGACGCCGTTGCCCTCGTTGAGGAAGTGGATGACCTCGATGAGCGAACGCACGGGCAGCACGTCGACGCCCTGCACCACCGCGGCCTCGCGCGCGTTTACGACGGGGACAATGAGCTTAGCGATCTTGTTGCCGCGCGCCGCCAGCGCCACCGGCAGTGCGCCGCGCACACCGCGCAGGCTGCCGTCGAGCGAGAGTTCGCCGACAAAGAGGTACTGGCTGAGATCCTTCGGCTTGACCGCGCCGTAGGCGCCGAGGATGCCGAGCGCAACCGGCAAATCGAATCCCGATCCCTCCTTCTTTACGTCGGCCGGCGCGAGGTTCACCGTGATGTCGGTGGGAGGGATGTCGTAGCCGCAGTTCTTCAGCGCCGAACGGACTCGCTCGCGGCTTTCGCGCACCGCCGAATCGGGCAAGCCGACGGTGACAAAATGATCGTCCTTCTGGCGGATACCGCTGACGTCGACTTCGACCTCGATAATGCTGGCATCGATGCCGTAAACGGCGGCGCTCAGCGTCTTGAAAAGCATGGTGGCTCGTGCTTGTCGCTGGAAACTTGAGATTTTGCGCGAGCCCGTCACCTTGCGATGTGACGGCGGCTACACTTGCATGTTTGCGGCGGCCGGCCGCTATTCGAATCGCGGCCGTGCTAACGGCCGTCGACCATGTTGTCGACTGGGAGGAATGTATGTCGTGGCTTGAACGTCGTTCGTTCTTAGGGGCGCTGTTGACGCTTCCGGCGCTATCACTCCGCAATCGCCTGCGTGCGGATACGAATCGCAGCGGCTTGAAAGTCTCCGCGGATGCCGATCGATTTGGCAAGACGCGAGCCATTGGCTTCAATGCCACCATGTTCAAAATCGCCGCCGAAGACACTCAGGCTGCTTTATTTCTGATGGAACAACACAGCAACAAACCGGGCGGTCCGCCGCTCCACTTGCATCACGATCAGGATGAGTTCTGGTTCGTGATCGCGGGTGAGTACATCTTTCAAGTTGGCTCCGAGCGATACCGCGGCAAGCCGGGAGACTGTTTGCTCGGGCCCCGCGGGGTACCTCATGCCTATGCATTTGTGGGGGCGTCCGAGGGGAAGGTTCTGGTCGGCTTCACCCCCGCTGGCCGGATGCAGGAGTATTTCGAAAGGCCTCGAAAACCGGGTACTTACGTTGCCGATGCGGCTCTTTACCGGGAGTATGGAATGGAACTTCTTGGGCCTCCGCTGCCCTTGGCGCCATGAAAAGCTGCCACGATTTGCCGAACGCCAACCCCGAAAATGTCATCCAATCAGGGGCATTGGTGTGACAAGGCAGTCATTATGAAGATCAAAGCCGTTTCTTGTTTCTTGTTTCTTGTTTCGCGGGCCGTGCTGATTGCGATCGCCGCGCTGCTGACGGCAACATTGGCGACGGCGCAGCCAGAGCAATTGCCGCAGTCGAGCCAGCCGATGGCAGCGGCGCCCGCCCCC
>DATJGT010000046.1:0-26400 GCA_035494695.1 Rhizomicrobium sp.
CGAAGACACTCTCGTTCGACTGGCGCAAATCACGGACGAGATCCTCGACGGCAAGAGCCGCCTCATCGTTTTGTCGCAGCGCCAACACCGGGGTCGTTCTGGAAATCGCAGCGCGCGGGCCGTGACGAAGTTCCGCGGCGCTGTAGCCGAGCGCGGGAATGCGCAGTGTCTCCGTCAGCTTCAACGCAATTTCCCGCGCGCTGCCCAGCCCGTATCCGCGGCCCGTGACGAATCCAGCCGGCGCCGCCACGAGGCTGTCCGACCATGCCGACCATTCACAGGCGAGCGCCCGATGCAGACGCGCCGGCAGTCGTCCTACAGCTTCACACAAGACCGTGTCTTGCGTCAGCATTGCGATCAGCTGTGCGCCCGCGATCATCGAAAGGATGACAGTCTTCGTTGCAGCGACCGCCAGCTCTGGGCCAGCATATATCGGCAGCACCAGTTCGGATTCAGAGGCAACAGGCGATTTCTCTTCGTTGACGATTGCCAGAGTTAGCGCGCCTAACGAACGCGCGATCTTTGTGGGAGCAACAAGATCCGGGCTGCGGCCGGATTGCGATACGACAATGAAAAGACCTTCACCCATATCGGGCTTGCGCGCGTACGCCGTCATGACGGATGGCGCGGTGGCCGAAACAAGAAGCCCAAGGCGGGCCTCGATCAGGTAACGCAGATACACCCCGACATGTCCCGAGCTGCCGCGGCCACAAACAACTGCAACACGCGGTGCAAACCCGCGGATACGCTCGGCCGCATGCGAAAGCGCCTCGTTGCTCGCGAGCAGGCGCTCGGCAGCCGCAGGAGTTTCCCCAATTTCTTGCGCCATCGCGCTCTGGCCTGCGCGGCGGGTCATTGTTTCACCGAAAGCTCGGGAATCGCGTCGCGCAGATTGCCCTCATGCCGCTCGATTGCTGCCTTCGCCGCATTCGAATCGAATCCTAGGGCGAGGAGCACTGCAATCTTCACATCACCATCCGCCTTTTCGAGATAACGGATGGCATCTGCTGCGTCGCAACCAGTTACTTCCCTCACGATAGTCGCGGCGCGTCGGCGCAACTTCGCGTTGCTGGCGCGCACATGCACCATCAACCCGCGATAGACTCGGCCCAGCTTCACCATCGCCGCGGTAGAAAACAGGTTCAGGACGATCTTCTGTGCCGTTCCCGCCTTCATTCGCGTGGAGCCCGCTATGACTTCCGGCCCGGTCTCCACAATGATACGATGCTTCGCCGCTGAAAGGAGCGGCGCGCCGGGATTGTTGACGATTGCGACAGTGATTGCACCCGCAGCTTTTGCCGCGCGTAGCGCGCCGATGGTGTAGGGCGTCGTCCCGCTTGCGGCAATCCCAATCACGACGTCGCTGCTGTCGACATTCGCTTCGCCGATAGCGCGCGCACCATCTGCCTCGCTGTCTTCCGCGCCCTCAACACTGCGAACCAATGCGTCAAGACCACCGGCCATGAGAAATACGACACGGTCGGCCGGCCAATTGAAAGTCGGCAGCAATTCGCTGCCATCCTGCACGCCAATACGACCCGATGTGCCCGCACCCACATAGACGATGCGTCCGCCGCAGCGCAGCGCGGGAACAGCATCGTCGACCGCAGCAGCAATTGCAGTGAGAATCTCGCGCACAGCAGCCGCCGCGCTGAGTTGGGATTCGTACAGCGCCGCGATCACATCCGCTGTCGGCCAGGAGTCCAGATCAATGTATCGAGGGCTGATTTGCTCGGTGGAAGCGCCCTCTTCCAAGATCCGACGATCGCGCTTTTCAGACATCAAGCCTGCCTGTGACTGGAAGGTTCCGCCATTCTCCCTGCCCGCGCGACGCAAAGCGCGCCGTCGATCGCATCGCCTTCCGCCGGCACAATGCTACCGCGAATGTCCTCCGGAAGCCAAAGCTCGAGACGCGGTGCGAGTCCACCCAGGAGGGCCACGCGGGGCGCGCCGCATTCGATGAGGCGCTGCACGAGTCCACCGATGTCGACTGCGGCCTTCATGACGATCTGCCGGCCCACTGAATCGCCCGCTTCAGCGCAGTCCATCGCTAGCGGGGCGAATCTTGCAAAATCCGTCGCCGATGCGTCATCCATCCACGCCACAACCTCAAAGGGATCGTCGCCAAATCGCGCCATGATTGCTCGCGTCAATCGGGTCGCAGGAATGCGTCCGTCGTGCGCGCGCAACGCCAGCCGTATCGCATTCAAGCCGAGATCGGCGCCGCTTCCTTCATCCGAAACCGGAAATCCATAGCCGCCGATGCGGACTTCGCGTTCGCCCAGAACCGCAAGGCCGACGCTGCCGGTTCCGACAATCACGATTCCGCCGTCCCGACCTTGATGCGCACCCAGGCAGGCGATGGTCGCGTCGTTCATATACCGGACTGAGCGGAAAGGATGCGGACGCACAACAAGCGCCTCAAGAACACCTTTGCGTCCCACTCCGGCAAGCCCCACGACCGCATCCATCTTCGATAAAACATCCGGCGGAAGGCCAGCATCTGCGGCCGCAGCGAGGGCTGCACTTTCCACGGCAGCAAGCGAACGGTCGATGCCGAGCCGCACGGCCGCCGGTTCCGCTCCTCCCGCGCCAAGTACGCAGCCTTCTAAATTCGTAATCCGCGCACGAGATCCGGTTCCGCCGCCGTCTACGCCGATGAGCAAGCGCTTCGGTTCTCCGGAACTCCCTTCGCCAGGATTCATGGCCTTGGTGTATGCCTTCTCGATCGTTCGCTGGTTAAGTAGTAGACAGGAGTTTCGCAGCACGGGAACCAATTTGGCACAAAGCTCACCCCCAGATAACGGCCGACACGCCATTATCGCCGACCGCATTTTCGACGGGCAACACTGGCATGTCGATGCCGCCGTCCTGATGGAAGGCGGCCGCGTTATGGCTGTGGGAAGCCCGGGTGCCCTGCCGGCGAACGCGACCCAGCAGAGGCTGCCGCCCGATGTTTTCCTCGCGCCGGGCTTTGTCGATCTGCAGGTGAACGGCGGCGGTGGGGTTTTGCTGAACGACAATCCGGACGCGGAGGCAATGAAGGCCATCGCGCGCACTCACCGGCGTCTTGGCACGACGGCTTGCTTACCGACATTGATCACGGATATGCCCGAGAAGACACGAGCCACCATTGCCGCTGCAAGACAGATTGCCGGACAGGAAGGAGTTCTCGGCCTCCATCTCGAGGGACCCTTTCTGAATCCGGCCCGCGCCGGTGTTCATCGCCGCAATGTCATCGCGCGCGCCGAGATGCGCGATCTCGACTGGCTGGGCGAACTCGCCGAGGTTGGCCGCTCCGCCATCACGCTTGCGCCCGAATGCGTACCTGTGGGCTTCATTCGCGAACTTGCATCGCGCGGTATCCGAGTTTGCGCCGGCCACAGCGAAGCCACTGCGGATGAGATCGTGCGCGCGATCGGTGAGGGCCTCACGGGCGTGACGCACCTGTTCAATGCCATGCCCGCCATCAGCGCTCGCGTACCCGGTCTTGCGGGCACCGCGTTGGCAGAGCCGAAGCTCATCGCCAGCCTGATTGTCGACGGCATTCACGTCGATTTCGTAACCGTACGCGCCGCGTTTGCGGCCAAAAGCGCGAACGGCATCGCACTTGTGACCGACGCCATGCCAACCGTTGGCACGACGTCCGACCATTTCCGCCTGATGGATAGAATAGTGGCTCTTCGCAACGGCCGGCTCACGGACGAGAACGGCACACTCGCCGGGGCACATCTCGATCTCGCAACCGCCGTGCGGAACGCGGTGATGCTCGCAAGAATTCCGATAGAAGACGCGCTTCGCTCGGTCTCATACACGCCCGCCCGCTTTCTTGGCCTGGAGAAGGAATGTGGCGCACTCATTCCGGGCGCCCGCGCGGATTTGGTCGCGTTGTCGGATGACCTGCGCGTAGTTGGCTGCTGGTTCGGCGGGGCGCAGTCCGCACACTAGATCCTACTCTGCTCTCAAAATCCGCACGCCATAGCCCGCCAGCACAATGGAGGGGTGCCGCTCTTCTAGCGACACCGCCTTGCCGCTGAGCAGATCGGTAAACCGGCCGTTTGAAGCGGAGTGTTCGCCAGATGGCAGCGCGAACCGAACGGGCGAGCTTCCGTAATTGAGGAACACGAGCACATTCTTCGTGCCGTTCGTATCCGGACGGACATAGGCAAGTACCTGGCTGCCGGACGCTATATCCAGAAAGCGAATTGCGCGCGAGCGCAAGGGGGGGGTGACAGCGCGCAGGTCAATCAGCTGCCTGTACCATGCGCGCAACCCGTAGGAATCACTCCATGTAAGCGGCGTCGTCTTCTTATACGGATCGAACTGCGCGCCGATCTCATCACCGGTGAACAGGCCAGGCAGACCCGGCAGCGTCAGCAGCATGGCGGAGGCGACCCGCGTCCGCTCGATCCCATAACGGGTGACAAAACGCGCGCCGGTGTCGTTGTTGTCGAGAAAACGGAAGATCAGCTCGGACGGCTGGGCACCATTCTGCGAGGCGGCAATTGCCGCGCGCAGGCGAGCCGCCGTGTCCGGCGGATCGTCGAAGGCGCCGTTCCATGCCCATTGGCCCTGCTTTTTCGTCCAGTCATAAGCCGCGTCGAAGCCGGCGCGCGAATAGTAGGGATCTCGCGCGGACGCTTCTGCGAGCATGAACAAGCCTGGCTTTTCGCATTTCAACTGCCGGTTGAGCCACGGCCAGAATTTGGGGGCGCGCTCCTGTACCGCCCAGGCAGCGTCAGCCCGAAAACCATCCGCATCGAAGGTCTCAAGCCAATACCGGAATACATTCAGCTCGAATCGCCAGACGTTCGGATTTGCGTAGTCGAGGTTTTCGAGATTTTCCCAGTCGAGATAGTGCGTCGGATCGCCGGTCGCATCGTGCTGAAAGAACGCATAATACGGGGAATGACGGCCGCGCCTGCGCGCATCGACATAGTACTTGCTCTTGTCCGAAAGGTGATTGGCCGGGATGTCGAAGAGCACATGCATGCCGCGCGCGTGTGCAGCTGCAACGAGCGCGCGAAGATCGTCCGGCGTGCCGAGGCCGCGGCGCACGTTCAGCGGATCGGTAACAGCATATCCGTAATCCCCGGACGCGGTCTCTGCGACCGGCGAGAGCCAGATCACGTTGACGCCGAGCGTCTTGAGGCTGCCGAGCTTCGATGTGACCGCGCGGAGCGGGTGCCGTCCAAACAGGCGCGGTGCGACTCCATAAGCGACCGCGTTGTTCGCCCACTTCGGATGAAGCAGGGGGGCGGTCGCGCAGCGCGACGGAACGGGTGGCGGCAGCGGCGCGCGGGCTGCGCCCACAAGCAGCATGACCGCGAGGGCGAGTGTGATACCGCGCAGCGCGCGCTCCAAATGCTGCAAGACGAATTTCACACGAGCTCTGCTTGTATTCCGGCATTGCCAGAACGCGCAGCAGGAAAAACCGCTGCCAAAAAACTCTTGGAACCTGGCGAGCGGTCAGTTTGGCCGCTATCGGGTTGCAGCCGGGAATTTTTACCAGTAGCAGAGCCTTGCCAGCCAATTCGATTCCGGCATGCGAGGCTCACCTTTGAATTTCATCGACGCGCGACAAGTGCCGTCCGGCACAGTCTTGAGGCCGGATCTCGCGATCATAGGCGGCGGGCCCGCCGGCATTTCGCTCGCGCTGGCGCTTGCCAACATGCAGATCAAGATGTTGCTGCTCGAAGGCGGCGGCATGGAATTCGATTCCGCCACGCAGGCGCTCTACGCCGGCACAGAAACGGGCGTGCATTACATTCCGCTCGACGCCACGCGCATGCGGTATCTCGGCGGCAGCACCAATCATTGGGGCGGATGGTCGCGGCCGCTGAACGAAAGCGATTTCGAAAAGCGCGACTGGATACCCTATTCCGGCTGGCCGTTTCCCCGATCGGAGATCGAGCCCTACTATCCGCGAGCGCAGGCGCTGATCGAAGGCGGGCCGTTCCTGTACGATGGATTGGCGGATGGGAAATTGCCGGGCGACTTGCTGCCCCTTGGGAAAGGCGGCCTGTACACCAGCTTTTTCCAGTTCAGCCAATGGCGCGGCAACCCGGATCATCTCCCGACTGCCTTCGGCAAGCGCTACGCGCAGGATCTGAAGCGGATTCCCAATCTTCAGCTCATGCTGAATGCGAACGTGGCCGGATTGCGGCTAGCAGAGGACGTGCGCTGGCTCGATCATCTCGATGTTGCGACGCTGTCGGGCGTGAAATTCACGGTGAAGCCGCGGCACACGGTGCTTGCCTGTGGCGGAATCGAGAATGCGCGTTTGCTCCTCGCTTCGAACGACCGGGCGCCGGCCGGCGTCGGCAACAGCGAAGGGCTGGTGGGACGATTCTTCGCCGACCATGCAATCCCGCGCAGCACAGCCACGCTGGTGGTGTTCGGCGGGAAAATTGCGGGATTCTACAAAACGAATCTGAACGCGCGTGGCACGCATTTTCGTGCCACGCTCGCGCCGACGGAGGAGTTCAAGCGCAAACGGCGCCTGCTCGATTCGCTGATCACGATGGACCAACGCACCGAGCTTGATGAACTTGGCCGCGCTGCTGTTGCGACGACGTCCGCGGCGCTCGGGATCGACGCAAGCAACGCCAAAGCTTATGCGCTCGGCTGCGGTCTCGAGCTGACGCCCGATCCGTATCGCCGCGTCACCCTCACGGGCGAGCGCGATGTGCTCGGCATGCCGCGACTCAAGCTAAACATGACGATCTCGGACCATGATTTCGCGTCCTATCGCCAGACGCTGGTCGAGTTGGGACGGCAGCTGCTTGCATCAAAGGCTGGAATGCTGCGGCTTGACCGGAAATCGCGCGCGGAGTGGCTCGGCGTGCTAGACTGGGGCAATCATCATCTCGGCACCACGCGCATGCACCAGGATCCCAAACAGGGTGTGGTCGACGCCAATCTGCAGGTGCACGGCCTTGCCAATCTGTTTGTCGCGGGCAGCTCGGTGTTTCCCACATACGGCGCGTCCAACCCGACGCTGAACCTCGTCGCGTTGACCTTGCGTCTCGCGGATCACCTGAAAGGGGTCTTCCGATGAGTGCGCGTCCCAATCGCCGTGCAATGCTCATGGTCGGCGCGGGCCTCGGGGCGCTCATGCTCGGTGCCGGCGGCTACGAAGCCTGGCGGCTGTTCGGGAGACATTATCCACCTACTCCTTATGACGACCTTCTTTCACAACTGACGGATCGCGAGGCGGCGAGAAAGATCGGCTCTGCCTATAGCGCGTCGCATCCGGAATTCAGTGCCAGATCGGCCGCGCACCTGTTGCGCAGCAGAATCCGGGCGAATGACCTCCGGCCCGCTCTGCTCACCGAAATTGCCGATAATAGCGTTATCGAAGCAGGCCACTGGGTCATGCCGGAGAGTCTCGTCCTTTTATGCGCGATCGCAGCGAAGACCTAGCCTGGAAATCCGGCAAGGTCGGCAGAGATGAGCCCGCGCAAGCTATTTCCGAGGCAAATTTCGTCGGCGCGAACGAGGTCGTCGGAAGACAGAATTGCCTCGGAGCACTCGCTGCAGTCGATCAACTCCTGCCGCAAGCAGCCGTTGAGCAGCCCGCAAGAAATCGCCGGCGTGACAAGCTTGCCATGCATTCGCACGAAAATGTTGGTTCGGCTGCCCTCGGTGATTTCACCACGTTCATTCAGGAATATAATTTCGTCATAACCGAGCGACACGGCGCGCGAGTGTTCCTGCTCGAACATTTCGCGCCAGCTTGTCTTGTGGCGCAGGAGCGCGTCGTTGCTGGAAACACGAACGGGGGAAACCGTGAATCGCCATCGGGAGGAGGCCGGCGACAAGGGCGTGGCCACGCATGAAAATGTTCCGTCCTCGGCTAATGCCAGCCGAAACCGCATTGGATCAGAGTGCGCATTTATGGCATTCGGCAGCGAGGCGACCGCACCATCGCGATCGAACTGAATGCCGAATGTCGCGGCGGAAGATGCCATCCGCGCGAGATGACGATCGAGACGGACGAAACCTTCGCCAGGCGACCATCGCAGTGTCTCGATCAACTCGATCGGCGCGCGCGCGGCTCCGAAGTACCGCGCCTTGAGCAGGCACTCCGCGTATTCGGAATGAGCCTGCGAATCGTGCACAACGGCACCGCCGACGCCCAACTCACCGCGGCTCCCGCTGATTGTCAGGGTACGGATAGCTACGTTGAATTTGGCCGAGCCGTCCGGCGCGAAATACCCTATTGCGCCGCAATAAAGTCCGCGCGGGCTCGATTCCAGTTCGCGAATGATCTCCATCGCGCGGATTTTCGGCGCGCCTGTCACGGATCCACATGGAAACAACGCGCGGACGATGTCGCGTACGCCTGCTTCCGGCCTGAGTGTCGCCGTGACGGTCGAAACCATCTGGTGAACGGTGGGGTAGGTCTCGATCGCAAACAGCTCCTCGACGGAGACGCTGCCCAGTTCCGCGATACGCCCGAGATCATTGCGCACGAGATCGACGATCATCAAATTTTCCGCGCGTTCCTTGTTGCTGGCGCGAAGGTGGACGCGCGCGGCGGCATCGAGACTCGCATTTTCGTGGCGCGCAGCCGTGCCTTTCATCGGCTTGGCCACGATCCGGCGATCGGCCGATAGCGCGAAGAACAACTCGGGAGAGAGGCTCAGGATTTGGCGCTCGCCATCGTCAATATAGGCGCAATGGGCGGCTGCAGCGGACTCCCGCAGCAATCGGTAGAGCGCCAGCGGATCGCCCACAAACGCGAACTGCGAACGGAAGCTCAAATTCGCCTGATAAATCTCGCCGGCACCGATCAGCGCATGCACGCGATGAAATCGGGCGATGTATTCTGCTTCGCTCCATTCGTGCTGCAACGGTCCGGCATAGGCACGGCAGGCGCTGTTCCGCTGCGCAAATCTCCCTGACTGCTCCCCGACGAGCGTTTCGGCCGCATCGAAGACACCCAACCACAAAAGCGGACGCGGGGACGCGCGCGGCGCCGGCGGCGCAAGGCGCGGCTCCAAAAAGTATCCAAGGTCGTAGCCGAAATAGCCGGCTACATGGCTCCCAAGAGACAGCGCCTCTTCCAGACCGCGAAAGGCGGCTTCGATGTCCTCGGGGCGTTTGGCTGTGATGACAGATCGCGGTCGCGCAAAGCACAAAGCACTTGGCGGTTCCGCCCGCGTATCGTCAACCAAGACAATTGGATCACGCATCGATTTTTTCCCCCTCGCACTCCTTGCGCTCTGCCGTGCGGATTGTGACAAAACCGCTTCGCCAACCCCGGAGACGTGAGGCGCCGAATACCTTGATCGGCAAGCGGAAATTCCCACATTCGATAGGAAAGCGGAGATCCCGCAGACCGGCGGCCAATAGCGGAGCCGGCAAAGCCGCTCAAGGAGGGCTTTGAAAATGAACAAGAATACCTACTTCAGCAGTCCGTTTCTCCTTGGTTTCGACCATCTGGAACGTTTGCTCGAACGAACAGCGAAAACCGCCAATGACGGCTACCCACCCTACAACATAGAGGAGACAAATTCGGGGAACATACGCATCACGCTCGCAGTGGCCGGTTTCAATCGCGACGAATTGGCTGTGACGCTCGAAGACAGTCAGCTCGTGATCCGGGGCAGGCAAACCGAATCCACCGGCCGAACGTTTCTTCATAGAGGCATCGCGGCCAGGCAGTTCCAGCGTGCGTTTGTCCTGGCAGATGGAATCGAAGTGAAGGGAGCAGAGTTGGAGAATGGGTTGTTGTCGATTGAGTTGGAACGGCCAAAGCCGCAAAACACTGCTCGCAAGATCGACATCAGGAATGGGAGCGCAAGCCGAGAGGGGCGAGCGGAAGGAGGTCGCAAATGACCGAGAGAGATGACATCTTCGAGAGCGACGAGGCGGCCCATCCGTTCGACCCCGCACGCATCGCTTACATCAAACCGACAGGAACCGAAGAGGCGCGCCGGCTGGGGATCATTCCTCCCGGCATTCAGCTGCCCGAAGGCGTGAAACTGTACGTCCTGCACGCAATGGATGGCAGCGTGCTCGGCTATACGGATGATTGGGACGCGGCCTACGGCGCCGCAGTTCAGAATGAACTAACGCCGTTGTCTGTCCACTGAGTGTCAGAAGGAGAGAGTTGGAAGGGCCGCCAAAGGCGGCCCTTTTTCCTTTTCAACTAGGCGAGGCTACGCGGCCTGTGCGCCGTGGCCATTTGTTCGCTCCGTCAGCAGCGCATAGAGGACTTCGGGTTTGCTCGCGGCGCGCAATTTCTCGCAGGTCGCCTGGCTGCGGAGCAGACGGGAAACGCGCGCCAAGGCTTTCAAGTGATCCGCCCCTGCCGCTTCGGGCGCAAGCAGCAGAAATACGAGATCGACCGGCTGGTCGTCGACTGCGTCGTAGGCGATCGGCGTGTCCAATCGCGCGAACAGGCCGACAATTCGTCCCAGACCAGGCAGCCGGCCGTGTGGAATGGCAATGCCCTGCCCCATGCCGGTCGAGCCGAGCCGCTCGCGCTCCATGAGCGTTTCGAAGATGCGGCGTTCAGGAATTCCTGTGAGATGAGATGCGCGCGAAGACAGCTCCTGAAGGAGTTGTTTCTTGCTTTGCGCCTTGAGTGCAGGAATGACACCTGCCGGCGCAAGCAAATCGATGATGTCCATGGTGACCTTCTGAGCGATTATGGGCCCTGGTTGTCCGGTGCTCTTGCTTTATCGTGGTGATTTTTCAATCGCCTCTTGTGACGCCGAATTTGCCTTTCTAGCCGGTCCACCGCTTCATCGAATGCGCGATACGCGTCGGCTGCCGATCCCTCCGACTTGAGCACAACGCCCGAATCGAGATGGGTTGTACAGTCTGCCCGGAACCAAGGACCTTCGTGCGAGAACACGACGCTGGATTCCGCTCCGCCGTTGAAGAGTTTGCCAACCACTGCTTCGAGACGCTTTCGAACCATCTCGGGAAGAACATCGCCGACTTCAAACTGTTTGCCTGACACCCTTAGTTTCATGGTTTGTCACGCGCTTGGTTAGAGGTTCGCTGCGGATCTGGCCGGTCTTGTACACCCCTTCTAAAAAAGCGGCGGACCATATGTCCCGCCTCCCCCTGTGTCAACGCCGGATCAGCGGCCCGTTCAGGGGTCCCAAATCCGCCTGCTTCATTCTACGCCGTTCCACGGAAGATGGAATACGCATGGCTTCACGATATTTGGCGACCGTGCGCCGCGCGATATCGATGCCATCGGCGATCAGCAGCGCAACGATGCGGTCATCGGAGAGAACTTCGCGCGAACTCTCCCGCTCGACCATTTCGCGGATGCGGTCGCGCACAGCCTCCGCGGAGTGCGCCTCCTGGCCGTTTACCGCCGAGATCGCGGATGTGAAAAAATACTTGAGTTCGAAGATTCCCCGCGGCGTAGCAGCATATTTGTTCGAGGTCACTCGGCTGACAGTCGACTCGTGCATGTCTATCGCTTCGGCGATCGCGCGGAGATTGAGCGGCCGCAGATGCCGCACGCCATTGGTAAAAAACCCGTCTTGCTGACGGACGATCTCGCTCGCGACCTTGAGGATCGTGCGTGCGCGCTGGTCGAGACTCTTCACCAGCCAGTTCGCACTGTTAAGGCAGTTAGCGAGGTACTCGCGCGTACTCTTTTCAGCCGCTGCACCCGAGACCTTCGCGCAATACTGCGAATTCACCAAGACGCGCGGCAGCATTTCCGTATTCAATTCGACATACCAGGTGCCATCGGCACTTTCTCGCACAAACACGTCCGGCACCACTGGCTGCACAGGCTCGCTGCCGAAAGCAAGACCAGGTTTTGGCGTCAATGCGCGGATTTCGGCAATCATTTCGGAAACGTCTTCGGCATCGACACGGCAATGTGCACAGAGGCCGGCGATGTCGCGGCGGGCGACCAGATCAAGTCGCTGCAGCAGGGCCTGCATGGCCGGATCGAGCCGACATTTCTCCCGCAATTGAAGGGACAGGCATTCGACGAGATCGCGCGCTCCAACGCCGGTCGGTTCGAACTGTTGTACGAACCCCAGCACTTCCGAAACACCTTCCGGAGATGCGCCAAGCTGCTCAGCGACCTCGGAAATTTCAGAGCGTAGGTATCCCGATTCATCGATGCCATCGATAAGCGCCACGGCGATGAGCCGCTGCCCAGGCGCAAGCGGGGCGCTGCTCAACTGAGCGAGCAAATGGTCCTTGAGAGTTCTCGTCTGCGAAAGCGTGCGCTCGATGCTATAATCGTCTCCGAGGTGAGTTGTCGCCATCCCCGTGCTGGTCCAATCGGTCAATAGGTGGTCATGAGCAGAAACGGCGGGCGCTTCCCCTGTTTCAATCTCGTCGCGCTCTGCATCCACCTCCGTCGCGCCGCCGAAGTCTTGGGGTGCGAGTATCGTCTCAAGGGGCTCATCCTGCTTCTCAGACGCGCGCTCTTCCTCCGCCTCACGATCACCATAGGGATCGCGCTCGTCGCGTTCGAGGAGCGGATTTTTTTCCAGCTCCTGCTCGATGTATTCGGCAAGTTCAACATTAGAGAGCTGCAGCAGCTTGATAGCCTGCTGCAACTGCGGCGTCATTACGAGAGATTGGCCCTGCCGGAGCTCGAGCCGCTGCGTCAACGCCATGGGCCTTCCCACCCCAAACTGCTACAGAGAGAACCGCTCGCCGAGATACACCCGCCGGACATCGCGATCTCCGACGATCTCGCCGGGCGTGCCCTCCTTCAGAACCTGTCCCTCGTGAATGATGTATGCGCGGTCGATGATTTCGAGGGCATCGCGCACATTGTGGTCGGTAATCAGAACCCCGATGCCGCGATCTTTCAGATGGATGATCAGGTCGCGAATATCGTTCACTGCGATCGGATCGATGCCCGCCAGCGGCTCGTCCAACAGAATATAAGACGGGTGCGTGGCAAGCGCGCGCGCGATCTCGACCCGCCGTCGTTCGCCACCCGAAAGCGCAATGGCCGGCGTGTCGCGGACATGTGTGACTCCGAATTCGACCATCAATTCCTCGACGGTTGCCTCCACACGCGCGGAATCCGATTCGACAAGCTCCGCCGTGGCCCGGATATTACCTTCCGCCGTCAACCCGCGAAAAATCGAAGCTTCCTGTGGCAGATACCCGATGCCGAGCCGCGCACGCCGGTACATCGGCAAGCCAGTGACATCATGGCCGTCAAGCTCGATCATACCGTAATCGGCGGGAATCAGGCCGGTGATCATGTAAAAGCAGGTGGTCTTACCGGCGCCATTTGGACCAAGCAGTCCGACGACTTCGCCGCGCCGCAGTTTCAGGCTGACCGACCGGACGACCGGTCGCTTCTTGAAGCTCTTGCCGATCCGGGTGATCGAGAGTCCCTGCCCCCCCTCAAGGACCCGCGGCCGCGGTGCGGAAGCGGCGCGGTTTTCCTGTGACGCTGTCGTGGCTTGAGATTCCATCGCAAAAACTGTGCCTGTCTGCCTTTAAGGAATCGTAAAGACTTACTTGCCGCTTGGCGCCGTTGAGGATTGGGCTGTGTCGGCAGGCTTTTGCTGCCCTTGCCCGGATTTCTGCCCGTCAGGCTTGCTTGTCGTCCCGCCGTTCTTCTGCGGCGGAGGAATGAACAAGCCCTGGACACGATTGCCGGGCATGCCCTGCGCGTACATGTGCGCGAGATTCGTATTGAGGTCCATCACGAGCTTGGTGCCGCGCATCACGTCCTTTTCCTTTGTCAGTACGACGTGTCCGGTCATCGTTATCGTACGTGGACCTAGCTCATAGATGCCGTTATCTCCTGTGGCAGTGCCGTTCGGCGCGTTCACGACGACTCTGCCACCGGCTTCTATGCGCGTCGGTTTGCCCTGCGCCACATTCACTTTCACCTTATCAGCACGCAGGCGCATATCTCCCTGGATCACGAGAACATTGCCGATATAGGTGCCGACCTTCGTAGCAAGATCGCCGATGAAATTGTCCGAGGAGACATTGATCGGCGCGTTGCTATCATGCTTACCGAGACCGAGATTTGTCGCCGCCGATGGCTGCTGTATCTTCTTCGCCGGCGTGGCGGCGGGCGTGGCCTGCTGTTCCGCGAGCGCGCCCGGAGCCGATAACAGCGCAATTAATGAAAGGCAGACTGCAGGTCTCATTTCGTATTTGCTGTCTTCGCTGATTTCGAATTTCCCGCGTGCTGTGCGGGGTAGAGCGTCATGCGGACATGACCATCGAGAAACACGTACTTGGAGCCCTTCTCAATGCGAAACCGATCGGCCCGAAGGGTGCCCAGCGGTCCCTGACCGGTCACCACGTGATCTCCGCGCACCGTTGTCTTCGCGCATCGCGGCGGGGGTTTCCCGGCACGCGATGGCCTTCGCTTTCCGGCGACCGCGTTGCAACTGGGTGCGAGATCAACGAATGCCACGTCCGTGTGCAGTTCGTAGCCGCTGTCAGTGAACAGGGAAAGATTTCCATTAAGCCAGAGCTTTTGCACGTCCGTTTCAAGCAAGCCGCGAGGCGCGTGCAGATTGTACCAAGCATTGTCTTTCCCTGAGACATCCGCCTCGACATTAAACAACTGCGCCTTGCGAATGTCGCGCTCGTCCTGGATGGCCTGATCCGCTGTTACTACGAATGGTTTCCCGTCGCCGTCGCTTCCCGTCAGTCGTGGCCTGACCATTGCCAGGTCATTCGCGACACGGCCCATATGCTCGAACGTCATCGCGTACTGGCTAACATCGCGCGGCTGCAGAGAATAGGCGAGTACCGCGAACAGCAGCGCCGCCGCGGCCAGTAACAAAGCCCGCTTCATAATTGTCACGAAGTGGGTGTAGCGCTGGACGTCAAGAACCGCCTCACGGGCATGAACGGTCCAGTCGATATGGCCGCGGGCAGAGTTCACCCGGCGGCGCCATTCCTCGGCTGCAGCAATATCTGCGGGAGGTGATGAAGACATCTATTGCAAACCCGTCCGCAGGCAATCGTGAATATGGATGATGCCGACAGGCTTGCGCGATGCGCCACTCGGTTCGAGCACAAAAAGCCGAGTGATCTTGTTGTCATTCATAAAGGCGAGCGCTTCCGCCGCAAGCTGGTCTGGCGTGGCGATTTTCGGATTTCTGGTCATTACCTCGCCGGCAGTTCTGTCCAAAAGATCGCGGCTCATGTGGCGCGACAAGTCGCCGTCCGTGATAATCCCGACGAGATTGCCGCGTCTGTCCGTAATCCCGACGCAGCCGAAGCGGCGTGCGGCCATAACGATCAGCACCTGCTGCATGGAATCCGACTCCGAGGCAATCGGAACTTCTTCGCCGACATGCATGAGATCAGACACGCGAATCAGAGCACGGCCCAGCGATCCGCCGGGATGCAGGTCCCGATACTGGTCAGCGGAAAATCCGCGCCGCTCCATGAGCGCTACCGCAAGCGCGTCACCCAACACCAGCATCATGGTTGTGGAAGTGGTCGGCGCGAGTCCCATCGGACAGGCTTCGCGTGACTTCGGCAGAAGCAGCTTCACATCTGCTGCCTGCATCAGCGAAGACTCAGTGTTGGCCGCCATCGCGATCAGTGGAATGTGAAACCTTTTTGCGAAGGTGATGACATCCGACAATTCGGCTGTCTCACCGCGATAGGATAGGACCAACAGAACATCGCCCGGAACGAGTTCGCCCAGGTCGCCGTGGCTCGCCTCCGCAGGATGCACGAAATGGGCAGGCGTTCCGGTCGAGGCAAAAGTGGCAGCGATCTTGCGGGCGATCAGGCCGCTTTTGCCCATGCCGCTCACAATAACTCGGCCCTTTACTGCCAGGATCACATCGACAGCGCGGCTAAACTCGCCATTGAGGCTGCCCCTCAAGGCACCCAAGGCCTCAGCGGCATAATCCAGCACGCGCTGGGCCGCCAGCAGGTCGGCCATTTCACCGGCAGGGATACTCGAAACGACAGTGCGATTGGCGGAACGCATCAGATAACCCAGTTGGATGATACCGCGAGCCCGCCCCGAAAACCCACGATCTATGGCGACCGGATGAAGCGCGGCCGCAAGCGAAATTCGTGCCAAACTGATTCGGGATTATGAAGCTTCGTGGCCAACCGTTCAAGTCCGGACAGAAAGCGCGGGTGAGCCCATGTTTCCTCGCCCATACCCGGCTTTCCCTTGTTCAATGCGCGAAAATATCCACATCCGCCCATCCGGCAAGATCAAGCTCGGCGCGGAAGGGAAGGAAGCGAAAGCAGGCCGCTGCCAAGTCCGTGCGCCTTTCCCGGTCCAGCATCCGGTCAAGCTCCTGTTTCAGACGATGAAGATACGCAACATCATTGGCGGCGTAGGCCAGCTGCCTTTCCGTTAGTTCCGGCGCCCCCCAGTCCGAGCTCTGCTGGTCTTTGGAAAGATCGACATTCAACAGTTCTTTCACCAGATCTTTCAGGCCATGCTTGTCGGTGTAGGTGCGCACAAGCTTAGACGCGGTTCTGGTGCAATACACGGGCGCGGCGGTGACGCCCAGGTATTTCCTCATTGCTGCGATATCGAAGCGCGCGAAGTGAAACAACTTCAGCACGTTCGGATCAGAGAGGACGCGCTTCAGATTCGGCGCAGTATAGGCGCCAAGCTCAAACTGCACCGCGTGGCATATATTATCTCCCGCGGAGAGCTGTGCGAGGCAAAGACGATCCCGGTGCGGATCGAGACCCATGGTTTCTGTGTCGATTGCTACGATCGTGCCGAGGTCAAGACCGTCGGGCAGATCGTTTTTGTGCAGCTTGATCTTCATGCTTCTGCCACCATACGTATCGCAGGAATCCGGCGCTGGCGATAGCGGCCGCTGCCAGGACGGCTCGTTTCGCCTATCCTATCGTTCGATTCGAACTCGCACCATGGACCCTGCGGCAGCCGATGGCGTGTTTTTGACCCACGGTGCAGATGTCGCGATGGGGCCGTGTAGAGGGGGTGTAAATGACCGTCTTGGTAACTGGGGGTGCGGGGTATATCGGCAGCCACATGGTTTGTGGCCTGCTGGACCGCGGCGAGGACGTGGTCGTCCTCGACAATCTCTCCACCGGCACACGCGGGCTTGTGCCGCCGCAGGCGCAATTTGTCGAGAGCAGCGTCGCTGACGGGGCACTTGTCCGCAAGCTGATGCGCGACAGCGGAATTGATGCCGTGATTCATTTCGCGGGCTCGATTGTCGTTCCAGACTCGGTGCAAAATCCACTTCAATATTATCTTAATAATACCGTTGCCTCGCGCGAACTCCTGGCCGCCTGTGTTGAATGCCGCGTCGGCAAGTTCGTCTTTTCCTCGACCGCCGCCGTGTACGGAATTCCCGACAAAGTGCCGGTAATGGAATCGGCGGCCCTCTCTCCTATCAATCCGTATGGCCGGTCAAAGCTGATGACGGAATGGATGTTGGAGGATGCGGCGCAGGCGCACGATTTCCGTTACGTCGCGCTGCGCTACTTCAATGTCGCTGGAGCGGATCCCGCGGGGCGCACAGGACAAAGTACGCCCGCGGCAACGCACCTGATCAAGCGCGCGTGCCAGGCCGCGCTCGGGATCGTGCCAAAACTTGAGATATTCGGCACCGATTTTCCCACAGCGGACGGCACCGGAATTCGGGACTATATTCACGTGAGTGATCTGATTGCTGCGCATCTCATGGCGTTGGATCATCTTCGCAATGACGGTCCGTCTCTCACGTGCAACGCCGGCTATGGGCATGGCTACTCGGTGCTTGACGTCATTCATGCTGTCGAGCGCGTGACCAATCACAAGCTGAACGTGGAAGCGGCGCCACGGCGGGCGGGTGACCCACCAATGCTAGTTGCCGATTCCAGTCGCCTGAAATCCGCATTGGGATGGCATCCAGTCCATGGCGATCTCGCAGAGATCGTGAGGACAGCCTACGCGTGGGAAGCGGCGTTGCCGCGACATTGACTGCTGAGTCCCGCAGCTCGGTCAGTGTCAGAGCGCTGCCTTGAATACCGTTGATAAGCTTACCATTTGATAGCTCAAACGTGGCCTCGCTAACCTTACCAGAAGGTTTTCGGGAGCGGTTATTGTTCATTTGTCGTACAGGTCTGAGGTAATATGCCGGAACGTCGGAACTTTTCCGGCGTTCTTTGCTGGGATGACGTGCATGCGCAGTGGGGGAAGGAGCGGGAAATCTTAATGAGTCGAAACACCTGGGCCATTTTCGCTCTGTTGTGGTCGGTCGGTCTGGTAAACACCGCAGGCGCCGCCGAAGAGACTTACGCCCGACCCACCGGGCCAGAGTCTCGCATTTCCAGGCAATCTGTCATTGCCCGCACGGATGCTGCCGCGCCAGCGACCTTCGCGCCACGACGAGCGGTCGGCGGGCCCTTAGCTGAGCCAAATGCCGAGACAACCGCCGATTCGGGTGCCGCGGAACTCGCCAGGCAGCGTCTGCGGGATAACTTGAGCAGCGATATGCTCGAGAATTTCGGCCTCTTCGTCTATGTGAGCAAGGCGACTTCCGGGCCATGGGCGCAGCGGATGTTCGTCTTTCAAAAGGAACCGAGTGGAGGTCTTTACCTCCTTTACGACTGGGCTGTTTCCACGGGACGCGAGAGCCTCGAAATGAGTCCTTCCGGCAAGGAGCTCCCGACCACTACTCCAGCCGGATATTATGAGCTGGATCCCGCCCGATTTTTCGTCAATTACCGCTCGTCGCAATGGGACGAGCCGATGCCGTACGCCATGTTCTTCAAATGGCAGGACCATGGTGTTCAAACCGGTCTTGCCATTCACGGCGCAACGGAGGAGTCGGTCGAAAAGCTTGGATCAAGGGCAAGCGCCGGATGCATTCGTCTTGCCCCAGAGAACGCCCGCATTCTGTACACAGTCGTGCACGACAGCTACGCCGGAATGGTCCCGCAACTGGCCATCGATACGAGCACTGATACGATCATGAACAACGGCATGCTTGAGCACGATGCGCAGGGTAGGTTGAAATTCACAAAGGGCTACCGGGTCTTGGTGTTTGTGGACGAGTACGGGGGTCAGGATCTGGAAGCCTCCCTTTACTGAGCCGCCCTGCCCCGCCATGCTCCCGAGGAACGGAGGAGCGGAGTTTTGACTATCCGGTCCTGGAATCTGAGGCGCGCGGCCATCGGTCTTGCCGGAACTGAAGCTTCAATCCAGCATTTTCAGTGACCGGGTAGTTTCGTCGGAGGCGTCATGGGCGTACGCGAGCGGGCGTTAATTCGCACTATAATCTACAGTGTCGGCCTGTGGGCTTCGGCCGTGACGGCGGGCCTGCCGTCAGGCGCCACAGCCCAGTTGCAGAGCACATATGTTGTGCGCTTCGACCACTGGAGCGACGCGGACGAACGCGATTACAGCGCGTGGATTCAGGCGATCGGCCGCTCGGGCTGCAACACCACCGATTCTTGCCTGAAGGGATCGGGCAACTCCTTCCGCAACACCGATCCGCCGGGCGTGAAGTTCTATTCCGACTGTGCCCAACTTCCCTATGTGTTGCGGGCGTATTTTGCGTGGAAGCGCGGCCTCCCGTTTTCCTACGAAAGCGGCATCAGTCCGCGGGGCGCCACGAGCGACATCCGCTACTCGCAGACTGGCAACCAGGTCACCGGCCGCACCGACGTGCTGACCGGCAACACGGACGGCTACAAACTGCTGCATACGCTGCAAGTGGCCATCTCCACTGCCTCTTTCCGTATCCACCCGGCGCTCGAGCGGCCGAAGGAATCCGATTTTTATTCTCCGGCCATACGCGTGAATTCGATTCGTCCCGGGACGGTCATCTATGATCCGGATGGCCATGTCGCCACTGTCTACGAAGTGCAGAAGGACGGCCGTGTCGAATACATGGACGGTCATCCCGACAATACGATTACCCGCGGCACCTATGATCTGCGCTTCGTGCGCGGGCCGCCGCCAGTCGGAGCAGGCTTCAAGAATTGGCGTCCGCTCCAGCTCGTCGGCTATTCGCGGCGCGGCGACGGCGCACTGGTCGGCGGCCACATCGAAATGGCACGGAACGCCGACATTTCGGACTATTCCGACGAACAGTTCTACGGCAACGGTCCCCGCTCCGGCGACGAAGGTTGGGCGAACGGGACCTTCTCGCTCAATGGCGAACAGCTGGAGTATTATGATTACGTGCGCGCGATGATGGCGGGCGGAACGCTTGAGATGCATCCCGTCTCCGAGCTCACCGACATGATCGAAGAGAAGTGCACCGATCTGCACGACCGGGTGACTGCGGTCGATCTCGCCATTGGCGCCGGAATCCAGAACAGGCCCGAGCCGCCGCGTCTCCCACGCAACATCTATGGCACGTCGGGCGACTGGGAGACGTACTCCACGCCGTCGCGCGATGCGCGGCTCAAAACGGCATTCAAGGAGCTGCGCGACAATGTGGTGCGCTTCGTGAAGATGTACCGCACCGGAAACAAGCACCTGATCTATAACGGCGGCGATCTCGTCGGCGATCTGCTAGATACCTACGATCGCGAAACTGCCAGGTGCTCAATCAGCTACCGCCGGACCGACGGCAGCACCGTCACCTTGCCTTACGAAGAAGTTCGGAAGCGGTTGTTCAAGATCTCCTTCGATCCGTATCAGTGTATTGAGCGGCGTTGGGGCGCGACCGATCCGAGCGAACTATCGACTTGTCGCGACGATGGCGACAAACAGGCCTGGTACGCGGCAGAACAGAAACTGCGGAATCAGATCGATCGGACGTACGACGCGCGGATGGATTTCACGCGCGACCAACTCCTGACGCCCGGGCTGGGCAAAGGCTGGGCAAATTCACCGGACACCGACGCCCGTGGGTTCCTGGTATCAATGAAAGGCACACGACGTGGATCGGCGCCGTCAGATGGTGGGAACGTTGTTGCGAGCACGTCTTCGCAACAACCCGATCTTGGAGCGTGGCGCGCCGAGCGGGCGGAACTCTTCGCGCAGCAGAGATCGCGCTCGGCCGGCGCTGTCTGGGATGCTCCCGAGGCGCCAAAGATGACGGTCATTCCCGCTGGAAGTTTCGTGATGGGCTCTCCGGCGGGCGAACTGGGTCGTTGGAAAACGGAGGGACCGCAGCACCGGGTCACGATCGGTTATCCGCTGGCTGTCAGCACCTATCCCATAACGTTCAATGAGTGGGACGAATGCGTCGATGAAGGAGGCTGCCGTGGCTATAAGCCGTATGACGAACATTGGGGTCGGGGTAACCGCCCCGTCGTCAATGTGAGCTGGGACGACGCCCAGTCATATATGGCGTGGCTCAGTGCGAAAACCGGCAGGCGCTACCGGCTGCTTTCAGAGGCCGAGTTCGAGTACGCCGAGCGCGGCGGAACCAGCACACCCTACGCCGTGGGCCAGACCATCACGGTCGCGCAGGCGAACTTCCTGGATGCCGCCGACCCGGCAGAGAATCCGGCAATCGGACGAAGCACGACACCGGTCGGTACATTTCCGCCGAACCGTTTCGGGCTTTACGACATGCAAGGCAATGTTTGGCAGTGGGTGGAGGATTGCTGGCACGACAGTTACGCCGGGCGCGCGCCGGACGACGGCAAGGCCTGGTTGACTGGAGACTGCCAGCGGCGGGTGGTCCGGGGTGGCGGCTTCAACCGTGACCGAACTTTTCTACGCTCCGCGTCGCGTTACTGGATCGTCGGCCAGCTCAGGTCGGCGCTTGCCGGATTCCGCGTCGCGCGTGATCTGTGATTGTTGCCGGAAGGTGTTATTTGTTAAACTTGTGGGAACGCTGGCACGGTGCAAGGCGTTGGAACTTCGCCTGCCCGGCTACGGCCGCGGTAGGCCGCTTAATTGGGGATTGCCGGGCCTGATGACGAGATTGCCTGCTGAAGGAATTGCCGCGGATGCGCGCGCAGATGCTGACGTGAGGAGATAGACGATGATCCGGAATTTAGTTGCCAGTACCACGGCTGCGGCGATGCTTTTCGCAGGCGCGAGCGCATTTGCCCAATCCGGCGGCGCTACCGAAGGAGTTAGTGGCGGCGCGAGTGGCGGCGCAACGAACGAAGCGGCGCCACCGCCGCCACCTCCCCCCCCTGAGGCCGCTCTTCCGCCGGGCGAAGCTGCGGGAACAGCTGTGGCGACGGGAATTCCAAATGGGGTGCTGATCGGCCTTGGCGCGGCGGCCGCAATTGCCGTCATCGTGATTGCAGCAACAAACAGCGGCAACAACGCCTCAAACACTACACGCTAAACGCCGGCACCAGAGTTTCACATGAACTCCCGCTCGAGGCGCGGGGGTTCATCGCGTTTCAGACGTTCGTTGCGGACATGACATTGTCGCAGCCATTTCCTCCAGCCGGTTTGCCAATTGGTTGAGGTCCCAGCGCCGCGCCAGGGCGGCGGCTCTGGACCACATTGGTCTCTGCGTTCGAAGCGCCGGCAATGGCGCTTTTGCATTCATCGTCGCAATTCTTCGGAAGAGCCTCAGCTGATCGGCGTGGGCCGGGAAGCGGCCGGCCTTAAGCAATGCTTCCAGCGTTCCATATTTTCGAAGCAAGTCGGCCGCGCCGAGCGATCCCACGCCGGGAGCGCCCGGCAGCTTGTCCGAAGGATCGCCGCGCAACGCGATAAAATCCGGCACCTGTTCCGGCTCAACGCCGTAGCGTTCGCGAACCTCCGCGGGACCGATGCGCAACATCCCGCCGCCGCGAACGGGAAACAGGATTGTCGTTGTCTCCGACACAAGCTGAAACGTATCGCGGTCGCCGCTGGCAATCAGCACGGTTCCGCCACGCCGCTCTTCGGCACGCGCTGCTGCCGCAAGAAAATCGTCCGCCTCGTAGCCGCGCGTCTTCGCGTTTGCAAACCCGCACGCCGCGACGAAGTTCGGCAATAGCTTGAGTTGCTCGAGCAATGCATCGTCGAACTCTCGCCCGCTCTGATAAGCCTCGAATGCCTTATGACGGTATGTTGGCGCTTCCAGCGTATCCCACGCAACCACGACGCCGCGCGGCTGTGTCTCACGGTAGAGGCGCAGCAGAAAGTTCGCAAAGCCGAGAATCGCGCCGGAAGGCTTGCCGCCGCGTCCCAGAATTGTTTTCGGCAGCGCGTGGTATGAACGATGCGCGAAATTGTCGCCGTCGATAACAAGAAGCGGCTGGCGATGCGTGCGCACCTTTTCTTGGACGATCTTGCGTCCAACCGACAACTCGCGCGTTCGAGACTTGGCGACGGCGATGCTTCCCCGCTTTCTTGCGGCATCCCGCAATACAATCCAAGCCGGTGCATGATCGCTGGCGTTCGGGTTTCCACGCACATCGCGATCCACGCCGGCGCTCTTCAATCGCTCCGCTGCCGCCGGACTCAACAGCAGATGATCGAGTCGCAACCCCGCATCGCGTTGCCAACGATTCCGCGTGTAGTCCCAGAATGTGTACTCCGGAACATCCGGATGCAACGTACCGATCGCATCGAGCCAGCCCTGTTTCAGAATTCGCTGGAAGGCTGCGCGCGGCTCCGGCTGCACCAGCGCGTTCTTCGCGTAGGACGTGTTTGGATAGATATCGAAGTCGGAGGGCACGACATTGTAGTCGCCGGCGAGTACCACCGGCACTTGCGCCGCCTGAAGTTTCGCGGCGTGCTTTGCCAGACGCGCAAGCCACGCAAGCTTGTACGCGAATTTGGGACCGGGTTGCGGATTGCCGTTAGGCGCGTACAGCGATGCGACAATGATTCCGTTCACCGCCGCCTCAATATAGCGGGACTGTTTGTCCGTCGGATCGCCCGGGAGCTCGACTCTGGTCAGGACTGGCTTGCAATCGCGCGCAAGAATGGCCACGCCATTCCACGACTGTTCCCCCCGCCACACCGCACTGTATCCAGCTTTCTCGATCGCAGCCTTTGGAAAGTGCGAATCTGGCGCCTTCAATTCCTGAAGGCACGCGACGTCCGGCGCGCTCGCCCGCAGCCATGCAAGCAAGTTTGCGAGGCGGTTGTTGACGTTGTTGATGTTGAACGTCGCTATCTTCATCCTGGACCGCAGGATGGACGCTAATCACGCGCGGCTGCAACTCTACGAACTGCGCCGTCTACGCGCGACTTTGCCTGCAACAAGATGATGGAAGACGCTCAAAGTGGTTCGTTCGCATGACCGCGCCCGAACAGATAAATAAATGCCTCGTGACAGAGATTTCATCCATGTGCGGATTTCATGCCGGTACCCAGACCGGTATCTCATTCGCGAGACGTTCAGCCGGAATTCAATGCAGAGGCCGAGGAGGAGAATGGCCCGCGAATGACAGCACAAACCTACCGATCTAGAAGATATGATGCATGGCCTTATCGCAAACAATCTCCCGCACGTCGGCCGTAAGTTTATCGAACGAGCAGCCTCTTAACGAGCTGTAAACCAGTCCCGTAGAATTCTCCGAAAACTAAGCCCCCGTACTAAGCCGCATCTTCAGCGGTCCTTCGCAAAATCGGCTTTTGGGCAGGGATGGCGCTAGATATGAAAACCCGACGGCATTTTCTTGCGAGCGCAGCAACAACCGCAGCATTGGCGCCCGTTGCCGTTAAGGCGTCGGCGAGACGATTCGGCGAACCCCGCGTACTCACGACCCTAAGGATCGTGAACACCAGCAGAAGCGAAGTGCCGGCAGGCGCGGTGACGCAATTGATCGGGTGTCCCTTCAAAAAGGGCGACATTCCCGCCGGCAGCTGGCCGCAGTTCCAGCTGCAGGACGGCACACCCGTGGCGGCGACGATTCTGAGTTCGCTGGCGACGACCTGGACCGACCGATCGCTCAAGTTCGTGCCGGTGATGCTGCAGATTCCGGTGGCAATCGATGCGCATGTGAAGGTCAACGTCAAAGTGCTTTCGGACGGGGCACCGCAGCAAGGGTCCGGACGCAGCCTTGCGGATTTCACCAATGGTGTCTCACCGCAAGTGCAGGTGGACGGGCTCGATAATCTGCACGGGACATGGGTGATGGACCTGGGCCGAGGCATCGCCGAAGGCAAGAAGACCGTAACCTACGGTAATGGCCCTGCCGGCGGCGTTTGGAAAGTCCGCGCACGGGCGATGAAAGGCGATAAGCATCACCATCAGCTCGTCTGCGATTTTTACATCGCCGCCCTTTCCAATCTGGACGGCTCGCTGAAAGGTCTGCGGATTCTGGGCAAGGTGAAGCTGCCCTATTACGATACGAAAGAGACGATGAACTGGATGTCGTTCTCCCGTTTTCAGCTGTGCGCGAGTTCAGGCGGCCCCATCGTCCGCGATTGCTTCGGCAGAAATTTCGGCGAGCAGCGGGCTTACAAGTTCTCCTGGGTTTCGGGCCCGACCTTCGCGGCAAACCATCACTACAGCACAGATAATTACGGCGACTACGGGTATTGTACGCGACTGTCATCGACCGGGCAGCTTCCTGCAGGCCTATTTCCCGACACGAGCTATTTCACCTGGAATGTAGCGGCGACAACGATCGGCTTCAGTACAATGTCTTACGGCAGCGGCAGACTGGTCACTTCGGGAGACGGCGGCAGCGGAAAACACACGGCGACTCCCTACCCTTACCTCGCATACTTCGGCGCACTATTCACAGCTGGTCCGGCCGGAATGTGGGACTTCGTTCAGGGCGCCGGCTCTGATCCGGCCGACGCGCCCTTGCGATGCGAAATCGACAAGAAATATTGGGTTTCGACGAGACTTATACCGCCCTACGACGTAGGCCTGAAGCCGATGAGCAACAACCACGCCAGCTACTGGCCGAATTGCTCCGAGCCCGTCACTCGTTATCTGTCCACCACCGGAGAGCGAAACGACATTGGAATTATGCCGTCCTGGTACGTTCGCCATTTCCTGACGCAAAATGCAGTCGATGAGCGCGCGGTCCGTGTGATCAGCCTGGTCGGCGGCCAGTTCTCGGTCGGACTAGAATCCCAACGGACGCTCACATACCCCTGCGCGAGTAATGGAGCGCACAACGATGGGACGCCATATCACGGCATGCCGGCGCCTAACTATCAATTCCGCTGGATTCCCGGAATCCAATCTCAGGGCTTTCCGAACGGCGACACGACAAACCCAAACGTTCTGATTGCTGGGTTTTCGCAGCAAGATACGTCGCATATGCCTCAGTTTCATTATTACCCGTACTTGTTCACAGGCGAGCCATGGCATCTGGATATGCTGCTCGAACATGCCAACAGCGCCGTTTATCAGCGTTATACTCCGGTCGGCACAGCGAACATCAGCGAAACTTCGTTCAACTTGGAAAGCGGCGTCCGCAATCTGCAGGTCCCCCCCAACGCACCAACCTATGCTGACACGGTTGGAGGCGGTGAGGAGCGCAGCGACGCATGGGCAAGCGCTCTCCTGATTGCTGCAGCGGGAATTTGCCCGGACTTAAATCCCGACTGTAAAGCGTACAAACAGTACTTCAACGATATGAATT